>WLEH01000042.1 GCA_009704345.1 Actinomycetota bacterium
TCTGGCTTCTCCCATTAGGCACGGGCTTTCTCTCGCAACTCATAAGTTTCAATTCGATCATCAACCATTAGATCATTGAAGTTATCAAATGAGATACCGCATTCGAAACCTTCTCGAACTTCAGTAACGTCGTCCTTTTCACGGCGCAATGAGTCGATGGCAAGATTTTCTGCTACGACCGATCCATTTCGAATCAATCGAGCCTTGCTATTTCGCTTAACTGAACCAGACAAAATCATGCAACCAGCGATAGTTCCGGCTTTGCTTGATTTGAAGATATTTCGGATCTCAGCTGAACCCAATTCAACTTCTTCATAAATTGGCTTGAGCATTCCCTTGAGTGCCGCTTCAATTTCATCGATGGCCTGATAGATCACGGTGTAGAACCGAACATCAATTCCAGCTCGATCTGCTAACTCACGCGCTTGACCTTCTGGCCTTACGTTAAACCCAATGATTACGGCAGTTGACGCAGTTGCTAAATCAATATCGTTCTTAGTGATTGCACCAACCCCGCGATGAATCACGCGCAGCGATACTTCATCACCAACATCAATCTTCATCAAGGCATCTTCGAGTGCTTCAACTGAACCCGATACGTCACCCTTAATGATCAAGCGCAGCTCGCTATCGGCGCCACCCTTTTCTAGATTCTTCATGAAGTCTTCTAGTGATCTGCTGGTTCGATTCTGCGCCAACATGGCGTTTCGCTCTCGCGCTGCTCTGGTTTGCGCAATTTGCCTTGCCGTTCGGTCCTCATCAACAACTAAGAAAGAATCACCAGCATCTGGTACTGCAGATAAGCCCAGCACCTGCACTGCGCGAGATGGACCGGCTGCCGCAACTGGTTCGCCATTTTCATCTAGCATCGCTCGAACTCGACCATGCGCCTCGCCCACCACAATCGAATCTCCCGGATGCAGCGTTCCGCGTTGGACCAATACAGTTGCAATTGGGCCTCGACCGCGATCAAGGTGCGCCTCAACTGCAACACCGCTTGCAGTAGCGGATGAATTTGCTCGAAGATCAATTGCGGCATCAGCAGTGAGCAATACTGCATCCAATAGCTCATTGATATTTAATCCTGAAAGTGCTGAGACGTTAACGAACATGGTTTCGCCACCATACTCTTCTGGCACTAGTCCATATTCAGTTAGCTGACCGCGAACTTTGTCAGGTGAGGCACCTTCTTTATCAATTTTGTTTACTGCAACCACAATTGGCACATTTGCCGCTTGCGCATGATTGAGTGCTTCAACCGTTTGTGGCTTAACGCCATCATCGGCAGCAACAACCAAGATTGCAATATCAGTTGCCTTCGCACCACGAGCACGCATTGCAGTAAACGCTTCGTGACCAGGGGTGTCAATAAACGTAATGGCACGTGGTTGATCATTGTGTTCTGTCACTACTTGATATGCGCCAATGTGTTGAGTGATACCGCCGGCTTCACCAGAGACGACATTGGTTTTTCGAATCGCATCAAGCAGCCTGGTCTTACCATGATCAACGTGACCCATCACAGTTACTACTGGCGGACGAATCTCCATATCGGATTCTTCGTCTTGAAAATCTAAATCAACATCAAATGATTCCAGCAGCGCTCGATCTTCATCTTCAGGCGATACGATCTGAACTTCGAAGTTCATTTCGGAACCCAACAGAATCAACAGATCATCACTTACGGATTGAGTTGCGGTAACCATTTCACCTAAATGGAACAGTGCGGTAACTAAAGCAGCTGGATTTGCATTGATTTTTTCTGCAAAGTCACTTAGTGATGACCCACGACGCATCTTTACGACTTGGCCATTACCGCGTGGCAACGAAACGCCTCCTAGCTCTGGCGCTTCCATGTTGTCGAATTCTTGGCGACGAGTCTTCTTGGATTTATAACTCTTCTTTGATTTTCCACTCTGCTTTCCAAATGCACCACCAACTTGGCCACGTCCTTGCGGGCCGCTGCCTGGTCGTGCTGGTTTGCCGCCTCTACCTGGTGCCGCTGGTGCACCAGTTGCTGGTGCACCAAAACTTCTTGGTCCGCGAGCACCATCTCGTGGCGGACCACCAGCTGGTCTTGGTCCACGCGCACCATCTCTTGGGGCGCCAGCGCCAGTAGGTCTTGGTCCGCGTGCACCATCTCGCGGTGCGCCAGTCCCAGCAGGTCTTGGTCCGCGTGCACCATCTCGCGGAGCACCACCAAATGGATTGTTGCCTGGCCGAGGGGCTGCTGATCTAGGTGCACCAAATGGATTGTTGCCAGCACGTGGTGCTTGCCTTGGTGCACTAAATGGATTATTGCCGCCGCGAGCTGCCGGTGGTCTTGGTGCAATTGGTCCAGCATTCCCCGGAGTTGGGGCAGGTGTTGCCGGTGTTGTCGGTGTTGTCGGTGTTGTGGTTGTAACGGTGGGCGCTGACGGTGCTGGCGGAGTTTCTAGTTTTGTCTCAACTACCGGTGTCAACTCAGCTGTTTCATTTGCAACTGCTTCTGCTGGCTTTGCTGCCTTAGTTGCTTTTTTCTTTGCTGGTGGCTTGGCGGCAGGGCCACCCATTGCTTCAACTAATCGACGAGCGACTGGCGCTTCAATCGTGGAAGAGGCAGAACGAACAAACTCACCAAGTTCTTGTAACTTGGCAAGGACAACTTTACTTTCGACTCCGAGCTCTTTTGCTAGCTCGTAAACCCGAACCTTGGACACAGCACTCCTCGTTTGGCCCGGGCGTTAGACACGGGCGGTTAGCTGGAAGACCTCATCGGCTCATTTGGTGAACATCCGTTCACTTCTCCCATTGTTATGGCTCACGCCTGCGGACTGATAAAGCTACTGGTCAACGCCAGCAATTGATCGTAATTCAGCTGCGATTGCGCTTGCAAGGCGCGATTGAGACTTCGGCGCTGAATCGCCCGATCAATGCATGCTGTGCTTCGGTGCAGATATGCCCCCCGACCTGATTGTCGAAGTTGCAGATCTGGCACTACGGCATCAGCGATAAGCACGACTCGTAGCAACTGGTTCTGCGGAGCTGCGGTTCGACAACCAACACAGGTGCGCGTTGGACTCGCCGACAAATCTGCGGAACTAGTCATCCGAAGTCTACTCGCTTGCTGGTGCTGCCGGGGCTCCCGGCTGGTTATTTAGTTCCGGATCGGTGTCAGGCCGGATATCAATACGCCAGCCGGTGAGGCGTGCGGCCAATCGGGCGTTCTGCCCTTCTCGGCCAATTGCCAGCGATAATTGAAAATCTGGCACCCAAACGCGAGCCACTCGGTTGGCTAAATCCAGCACCTGAACTTTTGTTACTCGAGACGGCGAGAGTGCGCTAGCAATAAATATTGCTGGATCTTCATCAAAATCCACAATGTCTATTTTTTCGCCAGCTAATTCACTCATAACATTTCGGACGCGCTGACCAAATGGTCCGATACATGCACCCTTTGGATTCAAATCTGGATCGGACGTTTGAACTGCAATCTTGGTACGGTGACCTGGTTCGCGGGCAACGGCCATGATTTGCACTAAGCCTGACGCAACTTCTGGCACTTCCAACGCGAAAAGTTTTGTGACTAACTGTGGATGGGTTCGCGACAGCATCACTTGCGGACCTTTCGGACCGCGCTTAGCGTGCAATACAAGTGCACGGATTCGGTTACCATGCACATACTTTTCAGTAGGCACTTGTTCTTGAACTGGAATAGTGGCTTCAACGCTACCTAAGTTTACGTAAACTAACTTTGGATCCATGCCCTGTTGAATTACCCCTGAAACAATATCTCCTTCGCGGGAAACAAAATCGCCAACTGTTCGAATATCTGATGCATCTCTTAACCGTTCAAACAAAACTGTCTTTGCGGTAGCAGCTGCAATTCGGCCAAATCCTGCTGGGGTGTCATCGCGTTCTGGCAGGAAATTTCCTTCTTCATCACGGTCTTTGATCCAAACCACAACCTTGCCGGTTTTACGATCAATTTCAACTCGGCAATTCTGAACTCGGCCAGTGCTCTTTTGATATGCCATTAGCAGCGATTCTTCGAGCGCTGCCATCAACATCTCCCAAGACATCTCTTTTTCATATACAACAGCTTTTAATGCTTCGACATCAATGTCCATCTGCCACCTCCGATGGACGATTAAATTCAACTTGGACTATCGCGCGACTAATTTGGGTTAATGCAAATTCGCGCTGCGCTTGCTTGACTTGCAGCGTTACCCCAGCATCGGTTGCGGCAATTATTCGGCCTTCAACTGGCGCGGAGTTAGCCAATTCAATACGCACTAACCTTCCGATATTTCGCCGCCAATGTCGAGGCAAAGTCATTGGTCGATCAACGCCAGGTGAAGTAACTTCCAGCGTAAACGGTGCAGCTAGCTCGGTTACTTCATCAAGCGCATCTGAAATCGCTCGAGTTGCGGCAGCCACCTCATCCATCGCAATTCCGCCATCTTTATCCAAGATGATGCGAACCAATTGTCGGTTTCCGGTTTTTCTGATCTCAATATCTTCAACATCTAAATTCAGTGCAGCGGCAATCGGTGTCACTATCTGTTGCACCACAGCCAGGTTTTTATCACTCATACTGGCGCCCCGCATTCTGTTATGTTGTTAAGTTTTGGCTAAGCCTACTGTCTTCATTTCAAGTTTTGTACAGCGCCCACTACCTCAGTGAGCGCAACATCCACAGCTTGGTCGGCAAAGCGATCACGAAGTTCCACCACACCGTCAACAAACTTCTTGCCAACCACGATGATGGTAGGAATGCCAAGCAGCTCCGCATCGTTGAACTTAACGCCAACTGATACCCCAACGCGGTCATCAATGAGCACTGAGTAGCCCGCTGCATTTAAGGTGTTTGCAAGTTCAGTGGCTCCAGTAAATAGGGATTCATCTTTACCAGCAATGACCAAATGCACATCAACTGGTGAGATTGCTCGAGGCCAGCGCAATCCTTTGTCATCATGGTGCTGCTCCGCAATCACCGCAACTGCGCGAGTCACGCCAATGCCATATGAACCCATGGTGACCGTGATTTGCTCGCCATTTTCATTTAAAACTTTTAGGTCTAGCGCCTCAGCATATTTTTTACCAAGTTGAAAAATATGACCAACTTCAATGCCGCGTGCCAACTGAGTAACCGTGCCAGCGGGCACAACACAGTCATCGCCAACCCGAACGTCAGCCACGTCAATGACGCCATCTGGCTTAAAGTCTCGGTCAGCAACTAAGTGAAATACGTGGCTGCCACTTTTATTTGCACCGGTAATCCAACTTGTGCCAGGTGCTACTCGTGGATCAACTAGGTATTCGATCTTCGCAGATGCATGCTTTCCCAACTGCCCCGGTCCGATATACCCTTTAACTAAAGTTGGATATTTGGCAAAGTCTTCATCCCCAAATGGCGTTACCGTTGCCGGATAAACTTGAGCCTCAAGGCGGCGCATATCCACTTCTCGATCGCCTGGCACACCAATTGCAAGCGCTGAAGTTGAACCATCTTGATGAGTTAACCTAACTACCACATTTTTCAAAGTATCTGCTGCAGTCCATGGCTTAGCACCAACTAACTCAGGTTTGCTATTACTAAATTCAACGAGCGACTGAATTGTTGGTGTATCAGGAGTGTCATGAACTGTTGCTGCAGGCAGGCTGGCAAAGTCAATTGATGCCGCTGGCGCAATTTGAATCGCTTCGACATTCGCTGCACCACCTGAGGTAACAACATAAGTATCTTCGCCAGCTGCCGCTGGTGCTAAAAACTCTTCGGATGCGCTGCCACCCATCGCGCCAGATTGCGCTGAGACAATTACATAGTCAATGTTTAATCGCTCAAAAGTTCTCTGATACGCAGCTCGATGTTTTTGATATGACGTAATTAACCCAGCATCATCCACATCAAATGAGTAACTGTCTTTCATTACAAATTCGCGGCCACGGAGCAAGCCAGCCCGAGGTCTTGCCTCATCACGATATTTAGTTTGGATTTGATACAGCGAAACTGGTAGATCCTTGTAAGAGGAATACAGATCTTTAACTAACAAGGTAAACATTTCTTCGTGTGTTGGTGCTAGCAAATAATCAGCACCGCGTCGGTCCTGTAGTCGAAACAGTGCTGGTCCATATTCCGTCCAACGATTTGTTGCTTCATAAGGTTCACGCGGTAACAATGCTGGAAAATGCACTTCTTGAAAACCAGCTCGATTCATCTCTTCTCGGATTACTGCAGTTACTTTGTTCAGCACCATTAGGCCAAGCGGCAACCAGGTATAACCACCTGCTGCGGCACGCCGGAGATAGCCAGCTCGGATCAATAGAGAATGGCTGGCAACCTCGGCGTCTGCTGGGTTGTCCCGCAACGTGCGCAAAAACATCTCCGAGAATCGATATTGCACAACAGCCCTTCCTATTTAACGTTTTAAGGCTAACAGAGTAATCGCAGTTAAAGCATTACTGACGCGAACGTGCCGACCTGTTGGAACCCTAGCGAACGATAAAGCCGGATGGCGCGGTAGTTGAAATCGTTGACGTACAGTGAAATAACTGGAGTTTTCTGCTGCATCTGAATTATCGCAGCAGCCAAGGCTGGGCCAGAGATCCGATAGCCACGGTGCTCCGGCGCTACCCAGACTCCTTGAATTTGTAGCACTTCATCAGTTAAGACACCAACATCGGCTTTAAAAACAACTTGATCATCTTCGATCAAAACGTAAGTTCGACCTAGTTGCAGCAACTCAAGTACTCGTGCTCGATAAACCGCACTTGTTGCTGGACGAAGTGGGTCAATGCCGACCTCTTCCCGAAACATCATTGCTGCAGCTGGTAGCACCAGTTCCAATTCCGCCGGAGTTGCTAATCGAATATTGGAATTGGGTTCAATTAGCGGTTTTTCAGTTAATGACATTAATGGCTGATCAGCTCTAATTAATCGGGCCGGACCCAAAAAGGAAGAGACTTGCTCCCACAACCCAAACACATCTTCGCGATTACCAATAATGCTAGAAGTTAGTATCTGAGTCTGCCCTAAGTAATCAGCCAGATGGGTCAACATCTCATAACTGCAATTAGCAGTGGTGGTGTTTATGCCAACATATGCCAAGCCAAGATTCCCAGTGCGATCACTAACTAACAGCAGAAGTGGATCTGGTGACTCAAATTCAGCGAGCTTTGAGATTAACAAGCAATTGGCTATCGGATTTTGTTGCGCTAACTGCTTTGCTGTTGGTAAATCAGCTGGCGTAAGTGGTCGAACATAAGACGACCGAACCATCAATTAGGACACCGATACTGATGGTTCGCCAGTTGCGCCTGCCGCTTCCATCTCAGCGGCCAATCGATTCGCCTCTTCGATCAAGGTTTGCACTATCTCTGACTCAGGTACGGTTTTAATCACTTCACCTTTAACAAATATCTGACCTTTGCCATTGCCAGATGCGACACCGAGATCAGCTTCACGCGCTTCCCCTGGGCCATTTACAACGCAACCCATTACGGCAACACGCAGCGGAACTTTCATTCCTTCCAGTCCAGCAGTTACCTCATTAGCCAAGGTGTAAACATCTACTTGAGCACGACCACAGGAAGGACAAGACACAATTTCAAGACCACGTTGTTTTAGATTCAAGGATTCTAGAA
>WLEH01000043.1 GCA_009704345.1 Actinomycetota bacterium
TACTTACATTAAGGATAATGTCACTAAACCAGTTGTCGGTTATGTTGCTGGCTTCACCGCACCTGAAGGAAAAACCATGGGACATGCTGGCGCAATTGTTTCTGGTTCAGCTGGCACCGCACAAGCAAAACAAGACGCATTAGAGGCAGTTGGTGTGAAGGTTGGAAAGACACCATCACAGGCAGCTGAGTTAATGCGTCAAATAATGAACAACTTGAAGTAGTTATGGCGGCAACAGATCCGGCGGTAAATCCTCGAGATCTAGTTATTCCTTCAACTATTGCAGCGCTTTGGGCGATTAGTTTTGGCGTAGTCATTTCAGCACTGCCAATTTTGCTAGTTTGGACCCTTGGTGCATCAGGGGCTGGATCGCTCGGCGCTGCGGTGCGAGCATCATTTCTGGCTTGGCCAGTAAGTCATGGTGTGCCAATTGCCATCACATCAGTTCGAATTGATTTGCTTCCGCTGTTAACAATTTTGTTTCCGATATTTATTCTGCGCCGAGCTGCGATAAGAATTTTTCGCATTGTGCCATTTAGTTGGCCACATTTCTCTGCCATTGCTGTGCCTATTGTGCTGCTTAATTCGCTGATTGGCTTTTTACTGGCTTGGTTGATTAGTGATGATGTCTTTGCTATTTCGCCTTTTCAAGCTGTTTTGATTATGCCCATAATCACTTTTGCTGCAACCTGCTTTGCTGCTATCAAAGTTTATGGCTGGCCCAAATATGAATTACCAAGTTCGATTAAGTTTGGGGTTCGGGTTGGAATTCTAAACACAGCAATTTTGTTAATTTTCGGATTGGGATTAGCGGTTGTAATGCTTAGCTTAAATCTGGCAAGTGCGCTTGAAGTTGCCGCTTCTATTGCTGATACTACTTCTGAAAAGTTATTGACTTGGCTTTTAACTTTTGGCTATTTACCAATTGCAATGATTTGGGGATATGCCTGGTTGCTTGGGCCAGGCGTCGCAACTGGTGTGGATTCGGCGGCATCGTTTGCTTTTATCGATCAAACTGCACTACCAGCGCTACCTTGGTTAGCCGCGCTACCAAGCACAGCAGTTACTGATGGCTGGTATTTATTGTTAGTGCCGATTTTGATTTCAGTATTTCTAGTTTCATTAATGTGGTGGTCGCTACATAATGAAAGTTTTCGAACGATTTTTACAAATGTGTTGGCGGGCTTATCCGTTATTGTGATAACTACAGTTTTGCTCAGCCTGGTTGGCGGCGGCGCAATTGGTCCTGGTCGACTTGCAGTTTTTGGACCGCAATGGCTGCCAATGATTGGTGGCGTATTTATTACTATCGCGCCCGCCTTTGGTTTACTGCTGACTTTAGAAGCCATCAGGCGATGGTTTCGTAGCCGTAAGTTGAGAAAATCTGATGCGTAAGTTAGTTGTGTTGGCATCAGGGAGTGGGAGCTTGTTACAAGCTTTAATTGATGCGCCAGCTAATGGTGTTACGTATCAGATTTCTGCTGTAATTGGTGATTCCCCAACTGCGACTGCGCTAACTAGAGCGCAATCAGCTGGTATTCCTGCCATCGCGTTGCCCAAAACTGGGCTGAGCGCTGACCAATGGCAGCAGGAGTTGAAAACAGCAGTGATGAGTTTTGCCCCAGATTTAGTTGTCTCAGCTGGATTTATGCGAATAATAAAGTCAGATCTTTTTAAGTTAATACCAACTATCAACGCGCATCCGTCGTTGCTGCCAAATTTCCCAGGCAGTCATGCCGTTGCTGATGCACTTGCTGCTGGCGTATCCGAAACTGGTGCGACGGTGCACTACGTTGACGCTGGGGTAGATACTGGAGAAATAATTGCGCAGCAAGCAGTGCAGGTTCTCCCAGGTGACACCGAATCTTCGCTCCATGAGCGGATCAAAGTTGTCGAACGTAACCAATTAGTATCAGTTGTGGTTAGGTTATGCCAACAAGATGACCTTTGGGCGGGATTGCGCGATGACTGATTTGCTACCAATCAACCGGGCGTTGATTTCAGTATCGGATAAATCTGGCTTGGCTGAATTAGTGAAAGCACTAATTTCAGCAAAAGTTGAAATTGTCTCAACCGGCAGCACTGCGGCAAAAATTAGAGATCTCGGCGCAGAAGTAACTGATGTTTCAAAAGTAACAAATTTTGCTGAGATGTTAGATGGTCGAGTGAAGACACTGCATCCCAATATTCATGCCGGAATATTGGCTGATAAATCCAACACTTCTCATCTGGCTCAATTGCAGAGCGCGGGTATCGCTGCCTTTGATTTAGTGGTGGTTAATCTATATCCGTTTACCCAAACTATTGCCGCTGGTGCAGATTTTGCTACTGCAATTGAGAATATTGATATTGGCGGCCCAGCGATGGTCCGGGCCGCGGCAAAGAATTTCAACTCAATTGCGGTCGTAACTGATCCTGTGCAATATGACGTGGTGATAGCACAACTTTCTAATGGTGGTTTTAGTTATGAAACCAGATTAGAGTTAGCGAAGGCGGCATTTGCACACACTGCAAAATATGACAGCGCAATTGCAACTTGGTTAACTAAAGCAGAAATGGGATTTGTTAGTTTAGTTGGTACTAAAACCCAAGACCTGAGATATGGTGAAAATCCACAACAGCATGCTGCGCTTTATCAAAGTTCTAACAATGGCATAGCAAGCGCTAAGCAATTACAAGGCAAAGAGTTATCGTTTAATAATTTAGTTGATGCCGATGCAGCCTGGCGTGCTGCGCAAGAGCATCTTGAGCCGACAGTTGCAATTATTAAGCACACCAATCCGTGTGGTTTAGCTACTGCAAAAACTATTGCAGCGGCATACCTGAAGGCACACAATTGCGATCCAGTTTCTGCGTTTGGTGCCGTTATTGCAACTAATCGAGAAGTGGATGAGGAATTTGCAAGCCATAATGCCGATATATTCACTGAGGTGATTGCTGCACCAAGT
Source organism: Actinomycetota bacterium (assembly GCA_009704345.1). Lineage (GTDB taxonomy): Bacteria > Actinomycetota > Actinomycetes > S36-B12 > UBA5976 > AcAMD-5. Next base: position 2,949 of record WLEH01000043.1, read on the forward strand.
TTTTCAACTGGAGCTTTAGAAAAATTTGCGAGCCGGAAGAATTTACGTCTATTGCAAGTTGCCCCCGGATCTGATCAGATTGAAATCAAACAAATCAGCGGCGGCTTTTTGGTCCAACAGCCAGATCATTTTCAAAGCGCTGGCGATGATCTATCGAATTGGCATTTAGTTTCTGGCTCGGCCGCTAACGATGAGGTGTTGGCCGATCTACAATTTGCTTGGCGCAGCGTGCGTGCCGTTAAATCAAATGCGATCGTTTTGGCAAAAGATTTGGCTACGGTGGGTATTGGCATGGGTCAAGTTAATCGAGTTGATTCAGTTCGCCTTGCAGTTTCAAGAGCTGGCGACCGGGCGAATGGTGCAGTTGCGGCAAGCGATGCTTTCTTCCCATTTGCCGATGGCGTATCAGAATTAATTGCCGCAGGCGTTACGGCAATAGTGCAGCCAGGTGGATCAGTTAGAGATGCGGAAGTAATTGCAGCGGCTGCTGAAGCTGGAGTCACGATGTACCTCACTGGCGTGAGACACTTTTGGCATTGAGATGATTAAGACATGAGCAAGCTCCTAGATGGCAAGGCATTAGCAAACCAAGTCAAAACGGAATTAATTGAACGGGTTGCAAAATTACCAAACAAACCCGGCCTTGCCACGGTTTTGGTTGGTGACGATCCAGCAAGTCATTCTTATGTGGCTGGTAAACATCGAGATTGTGCTGAAGTAGGGATTGCCTCTATTCAAATTGTTTTACCTGCAACTGCAACGCAAGCGCAAATAATTGCTGAAGTAGAAAAACTAAATCAAGATCCTGCTTGTACCGGAATGATTGTGCAGTTACCCTTGCCAAAAAATGTTGATGTTGGCAAAGTGTTAGCTGCGATTGATCCAGCAAAAGACGCCGATGGCTTGCATCCAGTGAATTTAGGAAATTTAGTTTTAGGAGTAGCGGCACCACTGCCATGCACGCCTCGCGGGATTATTTATTTACTAAATCATTATGGAATTTTTGTTGCTGGCAAAGAAATAGTAGTAGTTGGCCGTGGCACTACCGTTGGTCGTCCATTAGGACTGTTGCTAACTAGGAAAACTGAAAATGCAACAGTGGTGCTGTGTCATACTGGCACAAAAGATATTTCAAAATACACCAGGTCAGCCGACATCGTTATCGCTGCAGCGGGAAATCCTGGCATGATTTTGGGGGATTGGGTAAAGCCAGATTCAGTGTTGGTAGATGTTGGGATTTCTAGAACTGAGGCTGGTTTGATTGGTGACATTTCAGCACAAGCTATTGCCAAAAGTTCTTGGCATGCGCCAGTGCCAGGTGGTGTAGGTCCAATGACTCGCGCGATGCTGTTGTTAAATGTAGTTGAGGCAGCGGAGCGCAGATGATCAGTTGGATAAAGTCCCATTTGATTTGGAGCTTTACCGTTCTGTTAAGTGTGATTGCAGTAATTCTAATTCTGGCAGACTCTTTTAAATTCGGCGTATTTGTTTTTGCTGCAGCTGCCTTATTACTGGCCACCGCGAGGGGACTGGGCGCAGCTGACCGACTGCTCCAGGTGCGCAGTAAATGGCTCGATGTGGTGCTTTATCTGGCCTTTGCCACATCGCTAATTCTGCTGGCGCTGGTGATTCCCACCGGTTGAGTCAGTTAAGTCAATCTGGCAGGCAGGTATGCTTCCGCATACGAATTTACCCAAATAACGGAGGAAATCCATGGCTCGCTCAGGGGTCGTTTCAGTCATTGGCGCAGGTTTTTATGGTTCAACTACTGCGATGCGATTAGCCGAATATGACATTTTTGAAAAAGTAGTGCTAACTGACATTCTTGAAGGTAAAGCAGAGGGTCTTGCGCTGGATATGAATCAGTCTCGCGGCATTGAAGGATTTGAAACGTTAGTTGTTGGCCAGACCACCACCGCTGATGGTGCCGGTTATGAAGCTATTGCAGGTTCTGATGTTGTGGTAATCACAGCAGGTTTGCCGCGTAAGCCAGGCATGAGCCGAATGGACTTAATTGAAGTTAACGCAAAAATTGTTCGATCAGTAGCTGAGCAAATCGCAAAGCATGCACCAAACGCAGTAGTTATTGTGGTTTCTAATCCATTGGATGAAATGACTGCCTTGACCCAATTAGCAACTGGCTTTGCCAAGAACAAAGTAATGGGACAAGCTGGCATGCTCGACACTGCCCGCTTCACTTATTTCGTTGCCGAAACATTGAATGTGCCAGTAGGTAGTGTGCAGACGCTGACGTTAGGTTCACATGGCGACACCATGGTGCCAGTGCCATCTCGTTGTTTAGTAAATGGAAAACCGCTTAGCGAATTACTTCCAGCTGAAAAAATTGAAGAATTAGTTGTGCGCACTAGAAATGGCGGTGCTGAAATTGTTGGACTACTCAAAACTGGTTCTGCCTACTACGCCCCTTCCGCGGCCGCAGCACGAATGGCACGTGCCGTAATTGAAGATTCAAATTCAGTAATGCCGGTTTGCGCTTGGGTTGATGGTGAATATGGCATCTCTGGTGTTTATCTTGGCGTTGAAGCCAAGATCGGACGAAATGGCGTAACGGATGTTGTTGAAACTAAGTTAACTGAATCGGAGAAAGCAGAATTGTTAGTTGCAGCTGAAGCAGTTCGCACCAAGCAAGCTGATGTTCAATCGTTGTAGTAACTAAATCAATCTAAACAGGAGAGTGCAGTGGGGAAGATCAAGGTAGTAAATCCAGTTGTGGAACTAGATGGCGATGAAATGACCAGAATCATCTGGCAATTCATCAAAGATCGATTGATTCTGCCTTACCTTGATATCGATCTAAAGTATTACGACTTAAGTATCGAGAATCGCGACGCCACTGATGATCAAGTCACCATTGATTCGGCAAATGCCATTAAGCAATATGGTGTTGGCGTAAAGTGTGCAACCATCACTCCAGATGAGGCTCGAGTTCAAGAGTTTGGTTTGAAGAAAATGTGGAAGTCGCCAAACGGCACAATTCGAAACATTTTGGGTGGTGTAATTTTCCGCGAACCAATCATTATTAGCAACATCCCTAGATTGGTGCCAGGTTGGACTAAACCAATCGTGGTTGGACGTCATGCCTTTGGCGATCAGTATCGCGCAACCGACATCAAAGTTCCTGGAGCTGGGTCACTGACGTTGACCTACACCCCGGCTGATGGTTCAGAACCAATGGAATTGAATGTGTATGACTTTCCATCAGGTGGCGTAGCAATGGCGATGTACAACTTGGATGATTCGATTCGTGACTTTGCTCGAGCATCATTGCGATATGGCTTAAGTCGGAATTTTCCAGTTTATTTATCTACCAAGAACACAATTTTGAAAGCTTATGATGGCAGATTTAAAGATATCTTCCAAGAAATTTATGAAACTGAATTTAAAGCTGATTTTGAAAAAGCTGGCCTTACTTATGAGCATCGGTTGATTGATGACATGGTTGCTGCTGCCATGAAGTGGGAAGGCGGCTACGTCTGGGCGTGCAAGAATTACGACGGTGATGTGCAGTCCGACACCATCGCGCAAGGTTTTGGTTCACTTGGATTGATGACCAGTGTGCTAATGACGCCAGATGGTAAAACGGTTGAAGCTGAAGCTGCTCATGGCACCGTAACTCGACATTATCGAATGCATCAGCAGGGTAAGCCAACCTCAACTAATCCAATCGCTTCCATTTTTGCTTGGACCCAAGGTTTGAGTTATCGAGGCAAAATGGACGGCACGCCAGAGGTCACTAAGTTCGCTGAGACCTTAGAGCGGGTATGCATTGAAACGGTTGAAGCAGGCAAGATGACCAAAGATTTGAGTTTATTAATTGGTCCAGACCAGCCATACTTAACAACTGAGGAATTCCTCGCCGCAGTTGCAGAAAACCTAGAGAAAGCAATGAACTAACCAGATGGCAGATCCGGTCAGAGACATCCTTATTGTTTTGTTTTTCGTTTTAATAGGTGGTGTTTTTGCTGCGGCCGAGATCAGTTTGATCTCAATTCGGGAAAGTCAGATAGCACAATTTACGGGTCGTCGAGCAAAGTTAGTAGCGAAATTAATCTCGGCACCAAACCGGTTTTTGGCTGCAGTTCAAGTGGGCGTTACGTTAGCTGGATTCATTTCAGCAGGATTTGGTGCCTCAAGTTTGTCACCAGATGTTGCGCCTTGGTTTGAGTCATTTGGACTATCTGAATCTGTAGCTGAAACCGCGGCTTTTATTCTCATCACATTAGCGATTTCATTTGTGTCTCTTGTGCTAGGTGAATTAGTACCAAAACGCTTGGCGCTTCATCATACGGTTGGTTTTGCATTGGTTTTGGCAGTGCCAGTTGAAATACTGGCTCGATTGTCAAAACCATTTATTGCGCTGCTTTCGTTCTCAACAAATCTAATTGTTCGGATTTTTGGCGTGGATCCTCACGGTAAGCGTGGCGAAATAGATGCTGCTGAACTTAGAGATCTCGTTGCTTCCCAGGAAAATATTTCCGAACAAGAGCGAGCAATTTTGGCAGATGTATTTTCACTGGCCGATAAAGAAGTTCGTGAAATCATGTTGCCAAGAACTGAGGTTGAGTTTATTGAAGCGGATACCCCAATTTTTAAGGCGGCGCAGTGGGTGAATGACAAAGCATTCTCTCGTTATCCAGTTGCCGGGGA
>WLEH01000044.1 GCA_009704345.1 Actinomycetota bacterium
TGGATGACGAAACGCAGCATTGTCATCAAGGGAGACTTTGCCATCCAGCGCAATGATTTCACCTGTTGGGGTTTGCACTAGAGGATTTACTTCCACCAAAGTGGCATCTTCGTTAACGAATACCTGCCACATCGCTTGCAGCATCTCAACTACTTGATCTTGAATCTCGGTTGGGAACTTGGCAGCAGTTGCAATTTGAGTGGCAACTTCTTTGGTAACACCAACACTGGCAGATACTGGGATCTTTGCTAGTGCATCTGGATTTGTCGCAGCAACTTCTTCAATTTCAACGCCACCTTCAACACTTGCCATTGCTAGGAAAGTGCGATTGGACCGATCTAATAAAAATGAAACATAAAATTCTTTAGCAATATCTTCAGCTGGCGTAATTAACACCTGGTTTACCTGATGACCTTTGATGTTCAACTTCAAAATGTCAGCTGCTCGTTGCTGCGCTTCATCTGGCGTCTTAGCTAACTTCACACCGCCAGCTTTGCCGCGGCCGCCAACTTTTACCTGCGCCTTAACCACGACCATGCCACCAAATTTCGCAGCAGCCGCTTTTGCTGCTTCGGCGGTGGTTACTACTTCGCCGCTCTGCGTGTTCACTCCATGTTTTGCAAACAACTGCTTCGCCTGAAACTCATAGAGATCCACGCAGAACCACCTTTCTAAAAAGTTGGAAAATCAAACTTTAGTTTCATCGCCAGAGGCTGTTACCAGCCACCGAACAATACTTTCAATTGGCGTGCCAGGAGTGAATACCGCGGCAACTCCGAGTTTCGTTAATTCAGCAATGTCATCCTCGGGAATAATCCCACCTAAAAATACCAAGATATCCGAAGCACCAGCATCGGCTAAAACCTTCATTACTTCTGGTACCAACGTCATATGTGCGCCTGATAACACCGAAAGCCCAATTGCAGTTGCATCTTCTGCAATGGCAGTGGCGGCTATTTGAGCTGGGGTTTGATGCAGTCCGGTATAGATCACGTCATGACCAGCATCGCGCAAGCCTCGAGCTATCACTTTGGCGCCTCGGTCATGTCCATCAAGACCTGGCTTTGCGATTACGATTCTTGCCACCTGACAATCCTAGGTGGCAGCAACTCCCTCACGAATTCGGCGGTTGTTGCCTATCCCACAGTGTTTATCCACATCCTGTCCACAGATTACCCACCCCCGGATTTCGCCATCAGGCCCAGTTGGGGTATTCTTAAAACTACCTGAAAGCGCCCACCGGGCAAAACCGATCGCTGGAGGAAACCACGTGAGAAATTCACGCGCGTTCAAAGCTGTAACTGTTCCAATCGCAATAGCGGCGTTATTGGTGACCTCAATTTCAGTCACCTCACTTGCCGCAACTAAGAACGAAGAAGCGAAACAGATTGCAGCTGCCCAGGATCGAATTGAAGCCTCTCGGCTAGATACCGGAACTGTCGCAGTTGAAACCGATCACGAGATTGCGCTGGCCCGTGCCGTTGAGCAGACCACCCGTTCTCTGGTGCGACAGCAGAAGAAGCTCACCAAGATGGCCAAGATTGAGGCCAAAGAGCGCAAGGCTGAACTTGCCCGATTGGCAGCAGAGCGGCTAATGCGAGAGTCTCGTGCGATGCAGTTCCGCATTGTGATTCCTAAGAATCTAAATCTGCCAGCCACCTTCACCTCAGCTAAGCGAATTCCACTCCCAGGAACTCGAACTACTGCCTACTTTGGTCAACGCGGTTGGCGTTGGCATGGCGGCGTTCACACTGGATTGGACTTTGATGGCTATTACGGTCAATCCGTTAAGGCTGCCGCAGATGGCGTCGTGATTGCGCGCGGCTGGGATGGTTCCTACGGTTACAGCATCTTGGTCGCGCATGGCGGTCAAGTAACAACCCGCTACGCCCACCTATCGAGCATGGCAGTTTCAGTTGGTAAGCGAGTTAAGGCCGGCGAGCACATTGGCAAAGTTGGCTCCACCGGCAATGCATCTGGCACGCACCTTCATTTTGAGGTGGCGATTAAGGATCGATTGGTTAATCCAGCGCTCTGGCTGCGTAGCAACTAAAGCTTCTCCACTGGTGCATATCTAAGTAGTAATCGCTTCTCCCCAGCTGTACCAAAATCAATTGTGGCAGTTGCGTTATCACCGGTGCCGGCGACAGCTAATACTTTGCCCAAGCCAAACTGAGTGTGATTGACTCGATCCCCAACTACCAATTCAATGGCACTTCGCTGCGGTGTGGCTTTAGCAATTCGAGTGGTCATGGATTCCGAACTAACACTGTGCACTGGGTCTTCGCGCAAATAACGAATCAACTCCGCTGGGATCTCATCAATAAATCGGGATGCTGGGTTGTGTTGTGGCGCGCCCCAGGCTGATCGCCGAATTGCCCGTGAGATAAACAGTCGCTGCATGGCTCGGGTCAGCCCAACATAGGCGAGCCGGCGCTCTTCTTGCAGTTCAGTGGCATTACCAAGAGCTCGAATATGCGGGAAGATGCCATCTTCCATTCCAGTTAAAAATACAACTGGAAATTCCAAACCTTTTGCAGTGTGCAGCGTCATTAAAGTCACCACGCCAGCTTCATCATCTGGAATTTCATCGGAATCAGCGACAAGCGAGGTTCGCTCCAAAAAGCCAGCTAAACCAGCGGCATCTTCGCTTTGATCGTAGTCGGCCGCTACCGCTTCCAATTCAGCTAAATTCTCTAATCTGACTTCATCTTGCGGATCGCCTGATTGCGCCAATTCGGCGGTGTATCCGGTCTGCTCTAGCACTGCTTGCAGCACAATCGCTGCTCCAGCACCACCTTCCACCAGCACGACTAAGTCAGCGAGCAGCTGATGAAATTCCTGCATGCTTGCTTGTGCTCTGGCAGTTAAGCCAGGAATCTGATCTGCTGCTCCTAGCGCGGCAAACATAGGTATTGATTTGCGCTGCGCATAATCACCAAGCAAAGTTTCAGCTTTATCGCCAATTCCGCGCCGCGGCACATTTAACACCCGCCTCAGCGAAATATCATCGGCTGGATTTGAGATTAACTTCAGATAAGCCAGGGCATCTTTAATTTCAGCTCGCTCATAAAACTTAAGGCCACCGACAACTCGATAAGGAATATCGGATCGAATGAATATTTCTTCGATTGCTCGAGATTGGGCATTGGTTCGGTAAAAGACAGCGACATCAGAGTATTTCAAGTCAAAATCTGACAATTGCTTAATTTCATTAACAATAAATCTGGCCTCATCATGCTCATTATCAGCTATGTAAAACCCAATCAAGTCGCCATCGCCTGCTTGTGTCCATAATCGCTTTGGCTTGCGCTCAGTATTTCTGGCAATGACAGCATTTGCTGCGCTTAAAATATTTTGCGTGCTTCGATAATTTTGCTCCAGCACAATCGTTCTTGCCGTTGGATAATCTTGCTCGAAATCCTGAATATTTCTTATCGTTGCGCCTCGAAATGCATAAATACTTTGATCGGCATCGCCCACCACGCATAACTGGGCGGGTGGAATTGTTTCCTTTTCGGTGCCAACTAATTCCCGAACTAATACATATTGTGCGGTGTTGGTATCTTGATATTCATCAACTAAAACATGTCGATATTTCCGACGGTAGAACTCTCTAATACCTGGATTAGTTTGCAGCAGCGCAACGGTATGGCCAATTAGGTCATCAAAATCAACTGCATTAGATCTAGCTAACCGTTGTTGATACTCTCGATAAATGGTAGCGAGAGTGCGACGCGGTCCTTCTTCTTCGGCTATTTTGGAAAAATCCTCGTAATCCACTAATTCATTCTTCAGATTTGAGATCTGCGCTTGCATCGCTCTAGGTTGGAAAAACTTAGTGTTTATGTCTAAATCTCGAATTACTAATGTAATTAACCGCAGCGAATCTGCTTGATCATAAATTGTGAACGTTGAGCTCAGACCTAATGCGGCGCCATCGCGGCGCAAGATCCGGACGCAGGCGCTGTGAAAAGTGGAAACTTGCATACTGCGAGCACGCGGCCCTACTAATTCCAGCACGCGTGTGCGCATCTCCAGCGCTGCTTTATTAGTAAAGGTAATGGCCAGAATCTCCTCTGGTTGGGCATCACCAGTTTCGATCAAATGAGCGATTCGCCGAGTCAGCACTCGAGTTTTGCCCGAGCCAGCACCAGCTACCACCAATAATGGTGCGCCTCGATGCAGCACTGCATCTTGTTGTTCTGGGTTTAGATCAGCTAGATCGGCAACTGCTTTGCTCACTGGAGCAGTCTAGAGACCGGGCTCACTCGCCCCAGCCAATAATCGCCATTGATACTTCAGCGGATCCAGTTGTAGTGGTGGCACGCAGCGTACGACTATCGGTAATAGAGACCAACGCAAGTGAAGTTCTTGGATCGGTGCTTGGAATTCCAATGTTAGGTGCAACTGGTTTGCTCCCTCCCCAGATCAGCAAACCAGTTGCACCTAAGCTTCTTCGCACCGTTACTGCAACTAACACGCTAGTTGCTTGCGGTGGAATGGTGGCAATATCTGAAAACGGCACTACGGTATTTCTGCCAGAACTAACAGTTGTAACTCGCTGCACAGGCACCGCACGAATCGGCACAAGACCAGATATGCCGGCAGTGGTATCGGTGCCAAGGTACCAATTACTGTGCACTAAAACAGTGGCAGGTGAATTTCCGTTATTAGTGAAGGTTAGATTTCGATTACCACGAAGTGAAATCACACCATCGGCTGTTGAGTTGTACCTAACTGATAACTGAGTTTGATTATTTGCACCAATTGTTACTCGACCAGCACCTGCGGCAGCAACTGACACCGCAACTGATGCTGCTTGCGGTTCATCGCCAACTGCAGTTCGAGGAAGATTCAAAACTCTCGACTCACCGGGTTGCAGTGGGGTGCGAACATCCAATAATGGTGCTGAAACTAATTTAATTGAACGCCTCGGTGCAGTTGAAAGCGTCTGTTGGCCAGCTGAGAAATAACCAATCACCTCGACTACAACATCAGCAGCACCAGTTGCAATCGCAACAGCTATGGCGCCATCGGTGCCAACCGGAGCAATTGTTTCAGCCGATGCCGCCCCGCCCATCCCAACTGGAACGGTAACCACAGTTGGCGAAGCCGCACCACGCGCCCAAATCGATAACGAACTTGGCGCATTGCTATTGGCTACGGTGGCTCGAATTAGAACCGCAGTGACTCCCGCTGGTGGAATCTCTGGAATTTGCACAATATTTCTAGGTGGTACTGGAATTATTGGATTCAAACCTGGCACCACGCCTGGCACTAGATCAGTTACTTCTGGAATTATCGGAACACTGGAAATAGGTAAATGTAAGTAGCGGTTATCCGTTACGCTGCGCTTGCCACCTAATCGACATGGTTGAGCAACGCCTAAACCAGTTCTAGTATCCAAAATTCGAGTTGGTGTTATTGCTGTTAACTGCTGCGGCGTGGTAATCGCTAACGGCGCCGGCGCACTTGGTGACTCTTCGCAAGTAGCAAGGGTTTGTGCTTGCGGATTCCAATAAGAAGTCATTGCTGCAGCGCCATCCCAAGTCATGGAGATATGCACATGATCGCGATGGCAATAATTGTCGTAATTTGATCTTTGCTTGGCAGGATCTGTGCTGCAGCCTCCAACATCACGCCAGCCCTCATCCGCGCGGTAAACTCCCCAGATTCGACCATTCCAAAGCACATACATAATGCCCATGCGGCGCGCATTTGCTCCTGGGCGACCATCTTCGCCTGGTGCAATTAGCCAAGCTAAGAAAGATTCAACTTTTGCTCGTTGCTCTAGATTGCGCCAGTGGTACATCCAATCCAACGCACGACCTTCTTTGTGCTCGCTAGTGCCACCGCGATCACAGTCACGATAAATTCCAATCGTTACTTCACCATAAACTTGCTTAAGTAATTGACGAAGTCGATCCGCGCCAGTTTTTGGATTTGGATCGCAAATTGTTTGTGCTTGGTATTCGCCGGCAGCATCAAACGGTAATCCAGCGGTCACGCCCGGTGGTACCGGACCGGTTGGCACTGGCTCCGTTGGTGTTACTGGCTCCGGATCTGGCGTTATCGGATTAGTTGGATCTGGCTCTGGAATGCTTTCGGGCTGCTCCACAACAATCGCCGTTGGTAACGCATCAAATTGTGCGGAACTTAAGATTCCAAGTGCTTGCCAAGTTGACGCATCAACTACGCCAGTTGCTGGCAGATTAGCTGTGCGCTGGCGCGCAATTACCGCAGCTTGCGTTTTTTCAAAAAACCCACCAGTTGTTGGTGTTACACCGAGCAACACCTGCAATTTTTTAACTGCATCTGATCGATCACCAAACTTAAGTATGGGCAGCGATGATTGTGGCGCACTATAAGTTATTGGCAAAGCTTGAAATTGAGAAAAACTATTAATTCCTAATGCATTCCAAGTTTTATTGTCAACCGTGCCCGTTACTTTCAAACCGGCGGCTTGCTGCACTGCTTCAACTGCTGCCCGGGTTAATGTTAAAAATCTGCCAGAAGCAGGTTGGACGCCAAGTAAAACTTGCAATCGTTTTACTGCAGTTGAATCTTCACCAGGCCGAACAACGGGGAGGCGCTTTGCAATCTGCACGTTTGCCGCAGTTGCGGTTTCATCGGCTGACCTTGGTAATGCTTTTAGATCGGCGGCGGACTTAACCCCGAGCGCCGCCCAAGTGGCAGTGTCAACAATGCCAGTTACTCGCAAATTATTTTCGCGTTGAAATTTCTCAACTGCTGCCTGGGTTTTTTCAAAAAAGCCACCAGTAGTTGGGGTGATGCCCAAAAGTACTTGCAACCGCTGTACTGCAGTTTTTTTATCACCGTATTTGAGAATAGGCAGGGCTGAACTCACACTGCTGTTAGTCGCAGTTGGAATCGCTGCAGCAGGAACGGCAACGGGCAGCACCAAGCTAATCCCGAGCAGGATTACTGCTACAGCCCTGATCTGGGGGAAGGGCATGGCCAAACCATCGCACGGATCTCTTAAAAAAGCCGCTATAGTGCAACAATGTCGCTAAATCTCACAGAAAATTCTTGAATTCTTGGAGCAAAAATGATTGAAAAGCCAAGTCGAGTCCTAGTTGTCACTGCACATCCCGATGATGTTGACTTTGGCGCTGGCGGCACCATCGCCAAGCTACGTGCAATGGGAACTGAGGTTTCTTATTGCATCTGCACCGATGGCCAGCAAGGTGGCGAGGACCCCAGCATTACCCGAGAGCAGATGAAACAAATTAGGCGCGCTGAACAAGTTGCCGCCGGTAAAGTGCTTGGAGTAACTGATATCGAATTTCTCGGTTTTCCCGACGGTCATTTGTTTCCCACAATTGAGCTGCGCAAAGCCATAGTGGCGCAAATTCGTCGAGTTAAGCCAGAAGTGCTAATTACTCAATCACCAGAGCGAAATTGGGAGCGAATTTTTTCTTCGCACCCAGACCACATGGCGGCAGGTGAAGCTGCGATGCAAGCAATTTATCCCGATGCCCGCAATCAATTCGCATTTCCAGATTTGCTTGAAGCTGGACTTGAACCATGGACGGTAAGTGAAGCTTGGGTTATTTCGCATCCAA
>WLEH01000045.1 GCA_009704345.1 Actinomycetota bacterium
CTTCGACCAGAAGATTTTTCAGTTGGCTCTTTAGTTTCCGCTCACCCAGAGACTTTGAAGGAGTGGGAAGAAGAGAATCATAATCTCAATGCTCGTGCGAAAACCTCAATCTTGGTCGTACGAATGACACCTGAACAACTTCGCACCTCACAAGGTGAGGGTTGGGACTATCAAGGAATCGTGGCTTATTCCAAGATCTGCACTCACGTGGGTTGTCCGATTGCGCTTTATGAACATCGCACCCATCATTTGCTCTGTCCTTGTCATCAATCTACTTTTGATTTAGCGGATTCGGGCAACGTGGTGTTCGGTCCTGCCGCACGCCGCTTGCCGCAGTTACCGCTTGGAGTTGATGAAGAGGGATACTTAGTGGCGTTATCGGATTTCCAAGAGCCTGTTGGACCTAGTTTCTGGGAGCGTGGATGAGCAACAACGTAACTCGCGGACCGGTTGATAAATCAATCGATGGCAGCGTTAAGTTCCTAGATGAGCGGTTAGGTACATCTGGCTTCATCAAGCGCAATATGAAAAAAGTGTTCCCGGATCATTGGTCCTTCATGCTGGGCGAGATTGCACTTTACTCATTCATTATTTTGTTGCTATCTGGTGTTTATCTAACTTTCTTTTACAAGCCATCCATGGCTGAAATCATCTATGACGGCTCTTACATTCCGTTAAAAGGCGTCAAGATCACCGAAGCATATGCCTCGACTTTAGAAATTTCATTTGATGTTCGTGGCGGCCTCTTGATGCGCCAGGTGCATCACTGGGGTGCGCTGCTTTTCGTAGCTGCAATCTCGGTTCACCTCCTTCGCGTTTTCTTCACTGGCGCATTTAGAAAGCCACGCGAATTGAATTGGGTAATTGGTGTTGGCTTGCTGGTGCTGGCAATTTTTGAAGGATTTGCTGGCTATTCATTGCCTGATGATCTATTAAGTGGAACTGGATTGCGAATTGCATCTGGCATTGCACTAGCAATACCAGTTATTGGCACTTACGTCTCCTTCTTGATTTTTGGTGGCGAATTCCCCGGCGTTGATTTCATTCCAAGGCTTTACACCTTGCACGTGTTGATCATTCCAGGAATCATGCTGGCGCTAATTACCGCGCACTTAATGATGGTTTGGTATCAGAAGCACACCCAATATCCAGGTCCTGGCCGCACTAATAACAATGTTGTTGGTTATCCGTTGCTACCGGTTTATATGGCTAAAGCAGGTGGCTTCTTCTTCATCGTGTTTGGTTTCTTAGTACTAATTTCTGGCTTGGTTACCATTAACCCAATTTGGAAATATGGCCCTTACATGCCAGATCAAGTTACTGCTGGCTCACAACCAGACTGGTATATCGGTTGGCTTGATGGCGGAACGCGAATCATGCCCAATTGGGAAATTACTGTCCCTGGCCTCTTTACCCTTTCCCCTAACATTTTGATTCCAGCCGTTGTGGTGCCTGGCATCATGTTCACGCTGCTTGCGCTTTATCCATGGATTGAGCAGTGGATTACTGGCGATAAGCGCCATCATCATATTTTGGAGCGACCACGCAACAATCCAAACCGAACTGCACTTGGCGTGATGTCATTGACTTTCTACGGATTCCTTTGGGTCTCTGGTGGCAACGACATCATTGCGCAGATGCTCAGCTTGTCTATCAACGACATGACCCGAGCTGTTCGAGTGCTGATAATTGTGGTGCCACCTATTGCGTTTGTGATTACAAAACGCATCTGTCTGTCGCTGCAGCACAAAGATCGGGAGCGATTGCTTCATGGCGATCCAACGGGTCGATTACTGCGATTACCAAGTGGCGAATTTATCGAGGTACATGAGCCGTTGTCTGATGAGGTAAAAGCAGTTCTACTAGCTCGAACCGAGCTCCCGATGCTGCCACCGCCAGCTGAGCAAGATGAAAACGGTGTGAAGACTCCGCGCCTTTGGGCAAAGAAATTGCAGCATCGACTCAACCGTTGGTGGTATGTGGATCAGGTGCCAATGCCAACTGCGGCTGAATTAACCGCAGCCAAGGCTCATACGGTTCATGAGTTGGAAGAAGCAGCGGACTATGGCATTGAGATTGCCAAAGACCTGCCAAGTCCAACAAAAAGTCATTAATTCCGGCGATTAAGGCGAAAAGTTTGGTGTTTTTCGCCAAACTTGGGTCATGAGATCTAATCGGGCCCAACGCTCTTGGTATTTTTATGACTTTGCCAATTCAGCTTTTTCCACCACGGTTGTAACAGTATTTCTTGGCCCCTATTTAACTGAGTTAGCACAAGGTCAAGCTGATACTGATGGATTCATAACCGTATTGGGAATACCAATGGCTGCCGAAAGCCTTTTTCCTTACACCATCTCGCTTTCAGTTTTGTTGCAAGTAATCACTCTACCAATTGTTGGCGCGCTGGCAGATCACGTAAGAAGCCGAACAAATCTGCTTGGTTTTTTTGCAATGCTGGGTTCGCTCGCAACTATGTTGATGTATTTCGTATCGGCAGATACTTATCAATTTGGTGCTGCACTATTAGTGATAGCAAATGTTGCATTTGGCTCATCCATTGTGGTGTACAACTCTTATCTGCCAGATATTGCCTCACCAGATGAACGCGATGCGGTTTCATCCAAAGGTTGGGGACTTGGCTATCTTGGTGGCGGTAGTTTGCTGCTGGCAAATGTGGCATTGTTTCTATCCGCCGAATCAATTGGGTTAGCCGAATCAAGTGCTGTTCGAATTTCCTTAGTTAGTGCTGGTGCTTGGTGGTTGTTATTTACCCTAGTTTCGCTAAAAGGACTGGTTGGACTTAACCGTTCACAAGGCAGTGTTGGTACCGCGACGATTCGAGTTACGCTAAGTGAGTTAGCGCAGACAGCTAAGTCGGCGCGTAAGTATCCACAAACTTTGAAGTTCTTAATTGCTTATTTGTTGTATAACGATGGTATTCAAACCGTAATTGCGCTAGCTGGCACTTATGCTGCAATTGAGTTACTGCTTCCTCAGTCTGACTTGATTGTTGCAATCTTAATTGTTCAATTTGTCGCATTAATTGGCGCATTACTGCTAGGTAAACTCGCCGCAATCTTTGGCAGCAGAAATGTATTACTAACATCACTTATCATCTGGACTTTTGCAGTAATTGCCGCATATTTTGTACCGGCGAAGGCAGCGCTGAGTTATTACTTACTCGCGGCATTAATCGGACTTGTTTTGGGTGGATCGCAAGCGCTCTCTCGCTCAATCTTCAGTCAGATGATTCCGCGCGCCCAAGAGGCCCAATATTTTGCGGTTTATGAAATTGCCGAGCGCGGCACCTCATGGCTTGGCACTTTCCTATTTGGCTTAAGTCTCACCTTAACCGGAAGCTACCGAACTTCAATTTTGGCGCTAATCGTGTTCTTTATTGTTGGTGGGTTACTATTCACGCGGGTAAATATTCGGCAAGCTATTGCTGAATCTGGCAACAACCAACCGGAGCGGATCTAATGAAAAAAAAACTTCTGTCAGTTTCGGTAATTGGATTATTCTTATTTGCCACTTCGCCAGCAGATGCAAACGCAAACTACCGGCTAACTATTACTTACCAAAAATCCGCTTCAGCTAAGCCAGTCACTTGGCAGTTGACCTGCCGCCCCGCAGGTGGATCGCATCCAGCACCAAAATCAGCCTGTCAAGAATTAAGAATGGCAACGGAACCATTTAGGAAGCCACCAGAGTCGGAGATGTGCACCCAAATATTTGGTGGCGCGGAAGTTACTAAGGTCACTGGTCGCTGGGCTGGGAATAGAGTCAATCGCACCTTTACTAGAACCGATGGCTGCGAAATTGCCCGGTGGGACCAGTTGCAGTTGACGCTTTCTGGCAAATCGAGTTGATGACTTAAAAACTCAGCTTAATCGCTGGTAATTGTCTGACTTAGCGCGTACTTTAGGCACACCAAAAAATTAAGTGAGCCGCTATGACTGGAACAAATTCCTATCCGCCTACTTCGGTAGCGGTGGAGATGGCTGAAGCAGGTAACCCCAGCGCCCGCCTCTCCCCGACTCAGATCTCAGCTTTTCGTAAATGTGGATTGCGATATTGGTTCTCATATTTACTCGGTTGGCGCGAACCACCTACCCCAGCGCTGGCCGCTGGAACCATTGTGCACGACACCTTAGAAGGACTGTACCGATTACCTGCACCAGATCGCAGTTTTGAAAATGCCTGGTCGATTATGGGCAATGTCGGAAAAGAGCTGTTGCTCAAACCTGAATATGAGCATCTGGGTCGAGGTGCAAATCGCGATGATGTGCGCAAGCGCGCAGATCTTGCGCTTACTGGCTACTTTGAATTGGAAAAACCATCTGAAATCGATGTTGCCATAGTTGATATCGAAACCGATGTAGACGCTGAGTTAAATGGGGTGCTCTTTCACGGCCGGTTGGATCGAAGAACACGTAAACCAATTGATCGGGTAACTGATTACAAGACCGGCAAAAAACCATCTGGTGTCCCCCTGGATGATTATGTACAGCAAGTTCTGTTTTATGCCGCAGCCATTAATAGTGGGTCCGATCCAGGTGTTGAAGAGGTTGAACTGCTTTTTCTACCCGACAAGCAAGCAGTTCGGCGCCCGGTGTATCCAGCAGCCATTACTCGCGTAACTGAAGTATTGATTCAAACCAGAACCGAGATTGATGCCGCAATGCAATCTGGCCAGTGGATTGCTCAGCCGTCTCGACTTTGTAACTACTGCCCGTTTAAACCAGTATGCCCAACCCAACAAAAAACCGCGCCAATTCCAGGGTCGGCAGCATCACAAAATCTGCTAAGCCAAACTGGGCTACAGCGAAAAGTGTCCGCATCTGCCACAGAGATTACAGATCCTGACTTTCTACCCTTGGAACTGAGCGAATAATGATCAATCTAAGTGAATTGCCAATCTGGGAATCGCCGTGGCGAAGCACAGGATCTGACGCTTTACTCCGAATAAGTTCTTCAGCATTAAAAACACTGCCTGGCAGCTGCCAGATGGAGAAAGTAGCAAAAGCTCATGTTGGGAAATATCAAGAGGCAAGAGACTGGGCAACCCGAAAAGATCCCCGAGCAGTTTTTTTATTAGGCGCAGTAAGAGCTGTTCTTGCCATGACCCGAACTCCGACCGATTTAGTTCAAATCATTACCACCGAATTAGGTGAAAACGCCACTGAACCAAGTTTGGCGGCAGCAAAAATGATGGTGAGAAATGCGCTAAATGCAGTTGATGATTTTGCTGCAGATGATTTAGCTGAAGGTTTATTGATGACTCCTACCACTGATTTCGTCTGTATCAGCAGCGACCAAAATCGTCGATTGGAGTTAACCAGCTGGGGCGTCTACTACCAAAGCTCCGACAAATCAGTTCGAGAGCTTCGGATGTTCTGTTATCGGGATGCTGATCTGGCAAGAGATCGCAACCAGCTAATTACTGCAGTTAATATCTTGCTCAACGGTGCTAGCACTGATGGTCCGTTAGCTCGTTGGACCGAGCCTTATCAAACGCTGCCAACTAATCCACCGCAGCGAGTTCGAATCCGTCAGATTGGCTGCTTAGATAGTTCAGCTGCCACCTTGTTTGATGGCGATGCGGCATCTGCTGCGGCTTTTGTTGGTGGCATGCCAGCAATAGTTCAGGATTTTTTGACGAATCCAGAATTCACGCCTGGAAATAACTGCGTAGAGTGCAAATTTCGAATTAGTTGTCCAGAGATAACTAAAGTCCCTGGGTTCTTAGGTCTGCCAACTGCTGGGAAAATTTCCAAATCACTCTCCCGCGCTATGTTAAGTTCGTATCAGCGATGCAATTATCAATACTTTTTAACCTATGTTCTTAAGTTACCTAAAAAGACGTTTGAATCAAATGCCGCAATTGTTCGAGGCAATGCAGTTCATGAGTGGATCATGGCAGCTCACGAGCGGCAAATTGCCTGCAGCAGCAGTGATTTGCCAGCAGCTGGGCTGGGTGCAATTGCCACCAAGTTGGGTTGGACGCAAGAGTATTTAGCGCAAGCACGCAATTGGATTAATAGCCATATTCAAGTTTGTCCATTTCAGCATGCTGCAACTCACTTGCTAAGTGAGCAAACTCGAACGGTTTGGGATTGTGACGCAGATGTAGTTATCACTACTAGGGCCGATGAGTTAGGCACGCGTGCTGGTAAATCGCTGTGGCGGGAAATAAAGACCACTTCAACTATGTCCGAAATGACCAAGAACGAATACCTTTTACTTTATCCGCAAGTAGCATTTGCGATTGGAATTCAGGCGGCCGCCGGTGGTGGCTTAGTAGAACTCGAGATTCTTACACCTGAAACTGGTCAGATCGTTGCGTTTGATGCGGCAGACCCTGCGATACAACTAGCCGCTACCACCGCGCTAGCAATAAATTTTGATCAGCTCCATCATGATGAGGAATTTTCTGCCTCGCCAGGCATGGCCTGCATTAGCTGTCCTGTCAGCGCTTGGTGCGACCAACGAGCTAGCGCGCCGGCGACAAAAGAGGTGTTAGTAGACGGACTTGAAGTGGATTTGGTAACTGGGGAAATTATCAGTAGTGCGCCAGTTGCGGTAGATGCGCTAGCCAAAGCACTTGCACTGGTGGAGCCAGTGGATCAAACTGATGATCTACCATTCTGATATGATCAACAAAGACGCCGCAATTAAACAACTCGGCAACTTATTTCTCCGCGGCGGCAATGCCTCATTAGGAGAGCAATATGCCCGCTCGTGGGCAGCTGCTGCCCAGCTAAGAGCGCAATTGCCAGGGGCAGGAATTGATCAACTCTGCCAGCGTGCCAGCATCAAATATTTATCTCTAGTAACAGCAACTGGAGCGATAACTGGCGCGGTTGCTGCTGCTCCATATTTTGGCACCATCAGCACAATTGGCAGCACTGCTAGCGATCTTTACATCTTTGGCCGAACCAGCGTCAATCACGTCCTTCTACTGGCAGCACTGCATGACTTAGAGTTAACCGACCCTGAGCTAAGACGCCTCACCGTACTTAGCTCGCTGTTAAACGAACAAGTTCCAACAAGAAGTTTGATTGAGTCAAAATCTTATATTGAGAACATGAATCAGCGATTAGCTGAGCGAGTGGCGATCAAGGTTGGTGCAAAATTGCTGCCGATGCGCGCAGGAGCAGCGCTTCCGCTACTTATTGGTGCCGCAACTGCTGCTAGCTTAAATGCCAAGCTAGCCAAGCAAATTTCTAGTAATGCGCTAACTGTAATTAAGCTTCAGGCAGTCTAGGTCCGCGGTAATATTCCAGCGTCCAACCACCCAAACTAATTAGCAGCGCTACAACACCCAACAAAACCAGCCAAACCGCGTAAATCATGCCAAGTGCAACAACTGCAGCGCTAAAGGCAACTGGCAACGGCCACCAAGATCCGGGTGAATAGAAACCATAATCTGCATCTGCATCTGAAATTTCAGCAGTTTCAATATCTTCTGGGCCATTACCAACTCGTCGATAAGCGAAGAGAATATAGAAACTGGTTAAGGCCGCCAAAAAACCTGTTAGTA
>WLEH01000046.1 GCA_009704345.1 Actinomycetota bacterium
ATCCTAATGGGCTTGGCGACATCTATGGCGCGGCCTTGACTGCATCACAAAATCCGCTTCTTGCTCCTATGGCAAAGAATGCCGTATCAATGGCTCAGTCTGCCAATATTAATGCACAGCACATGGCTAGGACGCAAGCGTATGCCCAAGGCAGAACTCTTGGTTTGATGGCAAAATATCCCGGTTTTATTAATCCTACTACTGGACAAGTTAATCCTAACTATCAAGCTCCAGACAAAGGCATGACCGCTAATAATAAAGCGAATCTTGTTGGCAAGTATCGCGGAGCAACACAAGCCCTGTGGAGTGGTGGTAATGGAGTTGAGGGTGCTGAATCATATGTGGCAGATTTTCTGAATCCTGCTGGAGATCAAAAAAAGGCCGATAAGTTTGCTTCTGCTATTCGTCAATACAATACCTACAAGCAGGATCTTGCTGACCAAGGAATACAATTTAGTGATCCCAACTTTGAGAATGCAATTGTGCAAGCTGGAGAGATTACTTCCGATTTGCAAAAACAGGCAAAAAGCAATCCAAGCGAGATGGTTGGGAAAACAAGTTTGGGTTGGTTTGGGAAATATGGCGGTCATCCTGTATCTGATGACTTTAAAACAATGGAGGCTCGTTTTAAGGAAATTGCTCCTAGCACAATTAAAGCGGCTCAATCTTCTGCAAATAATCAAGATTCCTTGATTAACGCCGCTAAAAAGGCTATTCAAAATGGTGCTGATCCTAAAGCTGTTCAGCAAAGGCTCAATCAATTGATTCAACAAATGCAAGCTCCATCTAGCCAATCTTCTCCCGCTATGCCAGCCAATCAACCTACATCCATGATTCCCGCCGCCGCTGGAATGGGTGGCGTGGCCCAAGGCACTCCAGAGGAGGAAGATGAAACAGATGCCGTTAGCGGAGTTTAATGTATGGTCGATCCTTTTGCCGACCTTATTCCTCAAACCGAGGCTGGGCAAGGAAGGGTAATAAATCTCCCTGCCTCTCCCCGGCCTACTCCTGTAACTCAATACAGCATACCAAGGCGAGTGTTTGGTGGGAAACAGGGTGATGAATTGTATGATTCTGGAACCGCTAGGGGCGTTGGCTCATCTGAAAATGAGCTAACACCGGGAGTTGTTGCAGTAAATCCATCAGTTTATCCCATTGGAACGATTTTTAAGGATGGAGATACCAATGAAGTATTTATCGCAGGAGACAAACACGGAAATGATAATCCCAATGTTGTAGATATTTATACCCCTCCATCTCAATACAAAGGAATATCTGGAACTAGGAACATTGTTCCCATTGGTCAAATACCAGCTAGTAAAATTCCTAAAACCGCAAGCGGTATTGGTGAGTTGCTTTCTAATTACGGCAAGGTTCCTGAAGGCGAGGGTGCTTATACAAGCCTTGGCAAGACGCAACCAAAGCAAGAAGACCCATTTGCTGATCTGATTCCTCAAGAACAGGCAACTAATGCAACCGCACAACAGCAAGCATCCGATCCGTTTTCTGATCTGATTCCGCAACAGCAAGGACAATCGCAAGCAAAGCCAGATGCAGTTAATCCAGAAGGACAAATTGAAGCTGGAAACATTGATCTG
Source organism: Actinomycetota bacterium (assembly GCA_009704345.1). GTDB lineage: Bacteria > Actinomycetota > Actinomycetes > S36-B12 > UBA5976 > AcAMD-5. Next base: position 1,599 of record WLEH01000046.1, read on the forward strand.
AACAATCGTCCCGTTGTCAAGAATGCGGACGGAACAATAAGTACGGTTCGCTCAATGAGCATTGGTACAGACAAGGGAGAGGTTCTGATACCAACTGTTAGCGATGATGGAAAGATAATGAGCAATGAAGATGCTATTGCTCAATACAAGCAAACTGGAAGGAATCTTGGAACGTTTGCAAATGTTGATGCGGCTAATAAATACGCTCAACAGCTTCATCTTAATCAAGAAAAGCAATATTCTGGTTCTCAGCCAACGGCTACATCATATAATCCCATTGAGAATGCTTTAAGGAACTTTGCAAGCAAGGCCGCTACAACCACCCTTGATTCTATTGGTGGAGCAGTAAGGTTGTTTGGCAACGCTCAACGCAAGGATTTTGAGGCCGCACAAAAAGAGCTTGCTGATGCTAAAGCCAGCAATGCTCCACAAGACGAGATTGATGAAATTCAATCTAGGGTAAATAAATTCCAAGAACAGATTCCCGCTGTCCAGAATGCAGTCTCTTATATATCCGATCTATCAAGCCAGTATCCTGCCGCCTACGGAGTTTCGCCAAGCGACAAATCAGTTTCAGCGCAGATTGGTAGGGGTGCTGGCGGGGTTGCCGCAATGTTGCCCGTAATGGCAACTGGCCCTGCTGGTATTGGGTTGGGGGCATTGCAGGGTGCTTCAACGGCATACGAGGAAACATATTTGCAAGCAAAGCAACAACTTGAATCACAAGGGATTACTGATAAAAATGCAATTGAGGATCAAGCCCAAAAAGAAGCATCTATGGCGGCTATTAAAACCGCCCCATCTCTTGCCGCATACATGGTTGGTGGCAAATTGGCATCTGCTGGAGTATCAAAACTTCTTTCTACTCAAACTCCTTTAATTAAGGGAGTCGCTGGTGCGGTTGCTGGTAGCTTGGCAAATACAACCGTTGGAACAGGACTAAAGGGAATCATGGGAGAAAGCATGATGCCTACCGTTGAATCTCTTACTCAAGATATTGCATGGGGATTGTTTCATGGAGTTGGCGAGGGAGTTGAGGCAAACCAAAAGCTAAAACTAAAGCAGATTGAGGAGCAAAAAAGGCTTGAGAGGGAAAAGCAAACCGTTGGTGGCCCTGCTCCCAAAGTAGCCCCTTCATCTAATCCTGAAGTAAACAAGAAAGAGGAACAGATTAATGCAATGGCTGATTCGGAGTTTGCTCCTATAGAGCAAGCCCCTCTACAGCCTGTGTTCCAAGAGAAAGCCCCTGCCGCTACTCCTGCCGCTGATTTAAACGCATTGCTTGCAGAACAGCTTTTTCTTGATGAGGGATCTGAAAAGTGGAATGAAATCCAAGCACAGATTGATGAGCTAAAGGCTGGTGAAGCCCCTGCTCCTGCTGAAGTAACGCCAGCAAAGGAGCCTGCTCCTACTCTTCCTGCAACTGGTGGTGAGCTTACCGCCAATCTTGTTGAAAGCGGAACCGAATTAGAAGCCTTTGGCAAAGAAACCCTTGCTCAACTTGCAGAATACTACGGATTTGATGTTCCAGAAAACGCAAGCCGTGGTGAGATAATTGATGCAATCCAAGCAAGAAAACCCGCCGAGGCTCCAGCCGAAGCACAACCAACTACACCAGATGCCGTTCAAATCGCAAGCGCAACGCAAACTATGCTACGCCCTCAAGTCACAAGGCAAGGCGAAGTCGTGGAATTGCCAAGAGTGGGAGAGCAAAACGCCCAAGTCCCTACCGAAGAAGGTCAAGCCCCAAAAGAAGAAGTAAAATCTTCTCTTCCAGAGCAAACCCAATCTGATTTCATTGACTTTGCCAGAAAGACAGGAAAGCTCACCAAGGTACAGGCGCAGAAAGCCCTTGCTGAATACGAGAAGGCTGGAAACATCCAGATTGGCGAGAATGGCGAAATGCTGTTCACCAAGCCAGAGAATGCTACCCGTGAGTCCCTGCGTAAAGCCGCTGGCATAGAAGAAACCACCCCCGCATCTCCCGCACAGCCAATCCGTGATGTCCTGCGTCGATTCCAAAGCGGGGAAGAGGACGCTATTGAGACTCTTCAGGGTCTTGCTGATTCTGTTGCCGATGCCGCAAAAAAGACAAAGAGCAAGGTTCTTGCTGGTCTAGCCTCCGAGATCCAAGATGTTGCTGATCGCGGTGTTGAAATTGAGGATGCGGGGGATCTTGTGCAAAGAACTCTTGCGCGAATGGAGATTGAGGCAAATAACCTAGAGGCTCCAAAGGGAGAAAAGGTAGCCAAGCAAAAGACCGCAAGGGATAAGGCAAGAGAAATATTTGGAGAGGCTATAAATGGGCCTTTAGGATATGTCCTTGAGAAAAAGATTCTTGATCCAATTGAATACAGAAAGCGTATCAAGGCAGGAATTATTGAAGGCGGTGGAGAATATGACTTTTTCTATAATAACAAACTGCCCAAAAAGGTTCGTGATCTAATTTTCTCAAAAACAGGAAGGGCCGATATTGATATTGTTGCCGAGGATGCAGGATTCAAGAGTCCTTATGATATGCTAGTGGCTATTGATGAGGCATATAGGAATGCCGAAAAAGCCAAGGAGGAGACAAAGGCATTTGAGAAGGGGCAGGCTGAACTAGAGGAGCAAGTTCGCAAAATGGCTGAACTTGAGAAGACTGATCCAGAAGCTTATGCTGGTGCTGTCGAAAGCGATGTTCGTAAATTCCTCACAAATAGTGAGAGTGGTTATTTCACCCTACCTGAAGTTATCTACGATGCCGCTGTCTCTGTGGGTCGTTCCGTAGCCAAGGGCGCAAGGGATTTCAAATCATGGTCTGGCGAGATGGTTTCCCGACTTGGTGAGGGTATCAGCAATTTCCTGCGTCAGATTTATAATGCCGTCTCTACTGGAGGTGGACGCTTTCTTGAGCGCGGAGCCGAGCGCGGTGCAGTTGATATTGGTGGCGAAGAACGCTTCAAGCCAAAGCCTCCTACAGAGCAAGAGGCATTTGCCAAGAAGGCCGCCGATGCTTTCCTCAAGGGTCGAGGCACACCCATTACCGAAGAGGAGATGGCAAGCGTTCTTGCTAGGAAATTCCCCGGGATTAGCCAAGGCGAAATAAGCGATCTTTTTGCAACCGCATCTGGCAAACCAAAAGCTCCTTCTCCCTATGCTGGCGTTGCCGCTGGTGGAGGGGAGACTCCAGAACAAATTTCTATTCGTCGCAAAGACCAAGAAGATCAAGTGAGGCGCGGAATCCTTACCGCTACTGTTCCTGCTGGCGAGGGAATGTCTCAAGTTGAAATAACCGAAAGAGGAAAACAGAATCTTGCGCAAGGGGTAGATCCAATACAGGCATTGGAGCAAGCAAAGACAGGCAATCTTGAGTCATTGATTACGGCTCGTGCATATTACGAGGGCCTTCAAAAACAAAAGAGTGAAATATTAAGGAAGTTCGGCCCTAACTCTAAAGAGTATAAGAGAATTTCTGATGAAGCCCAAGCATACTACGAGGGATTGCGTGAAGCTGGAACTACCGCTTCTACTGCTTTAAGCACATTTAAGGGACAGAATGATTTATCTGATGCCGCCGATATTGCTACTGCATATAGGTCTATCACAGGAGAAGAACCCACGCTCGCCAAGCACGAACAAATTAGGAAGGTTGCTGATAAAGTAGATAGGACTATCAAGGAATCAGATAAGGCTAGTGAGGATCACAAAACAGCAATGGATGAAGGTCTTGCTGAAGTTGAAGTTCAAACCCCTACTTCTGTTGAAGAGGGTCGCCAACAGATTGCTGATCTTTCTGATGCACAGGGGAAAAAGGCAAAAGACGAGATTGATCGTCTTAATAATGAATTAGAGCAAACAAAAAAAGACCTTGAAGAAGTAAGGCAAGCTAAAGCAACTGGTCAAGATGCTGAGTCTTTAAGATCCTACTATGAGGCTAAGATTAAGGATTTGCAGGGCAAGCTTGAATCTCAACCCAAATATGGGAAAGAGGTATTTGAGCAAGCAAGAAAGATTGTGGACAAATGGAAAGCTGATGCTGAAAAAGCTGAAGTAGAACTACGCAAACAACTTAATCAAATGGGATCTTCTCCTGATCCTACAATTATTGTGACTCTTGCTAGGATTATGAGGGCGCATATTGGAGAGCTTGCGCTTGATTTCACAGAATCATCTGCGCGATTGGTTGCAAAGTTTGGCCCTAAAATTAAGCCTTTCTTAAAAGAGGCATGGGCAAAAGCTCAAGAGCTTATTAAAGGCGAGGCTGGCGGTGAGAAAGCGGCAAAAACTGCTGGCAAAGCCAAAGCTAGAGCCAAAGAAAAGCCTGTTTCCAAAATGACTCCAGCGGAAAAGGCCGCTGATAACATTCGCAAACGTATTGCTCAAGCTGAAAAGAAGATCAATGATTTAAATAGTGGCAAAATCACAACACCTAAAGATGTTGAGAAGGTTACTAATGATGAAATCAAGCGTCTTGAAGCCGAATACAACCAGAAGAAAGCAGAACTTGCTGATGCTCGTTTAAAGGCAAAGCAAAGAGAATTGTTTGAGAAGGGCAAGGTTGGCGAGGACTTAAATCCACAACAGGTAAAGACGCTTTGGGAATCCGCAAAGAGATTCTATCTTGATAAGGGAGAAAGCGATTATGATAAGATGATTTCAGACCTTGCTAGTGACTTTGGAATTACTCCAGAGCAAGTTCGCAAGGCATTCGGATCACCAAAGGGAGCCAAGAAAGCTTCTGATGAAATGTATCTAAAGCAACGCAACAGGCAAATGGCGTTGGATGAGGCTAAGCGTTGGCTGGAAAACCAAAAGGCAAGTTGGATTGGGAAGGTTTTTGGAGCCGCCGCCGAAAAGACATTCAAACTAGCTATCTTTGGTCACGGAACTGCATTCATTGGAACTCACGCCCCGCAAACGCTTTACACCAATCCTAAACTAGCATTAAAGGCATGGCTCAAAGGTCTGTCTTATAGTTTTACTGGCAAAAATGGTCAGATAAAAAACATTGTAGATAACAAGGATCTTGTTAATCGCCCAAACTGGATCGTCGCACGAAAAGGTGGGCTTGAGAATGATCCTAGAGAAATACGACGCGAGGGCGCAACGCCAGCTAGGAGTGATTCAGCCCTTGCTAAAGCATTGGATACTATAAGCGGGGGTCGTGGATTTGATGCCTTGTTCCACTTGCGTCAAGATATGTTTGACCAAGCATGGGAGCAGTTGAGCATTACGCAAAGGACTCCAGAGATGGCAGAGATGCTTGCTGGATCTATTAATAATGCTACAGGATTTACTAAGGGAGGAAAGCGTACCGCTGGGATACTTCAAAGCCCCATAACAAAGGTTTTATTCTTTGCCCCTAAACTTATTGCAAGTCGCTTTAAGTGGTTAATACAAGATCCTGCTCGCATGCTTGCTACTTTTGGAAAGATGGCGAATCCATTTTTAAAAGTATCTCCAGAGGAAAGGATGAGTGCTGTCTATGAAGCAAAAAACAAAGCAAAATTCTTGGGCGTTTTAACAGGAACGCTATTAGCAAACCAAGCCTTGTTGTCTATTGCAGGAAGCAATCAGAGCATTAACTTCACAGACCCCAAAAAGAACGATTGGCTTGCATACAAGGGATTTGGTTACAACTTAGCAACCATAGGAGCATTTACTAGGATTTTTAGATTGCTGGCACAAGAGTATAATGCAGTATTTGGGGAATTGTCCCGTTGGCAAAAGGCTAAAGGTGGAAGAGAGCAAGCAATGAAAGACGCTCTTTACACTTATTTGAGAAGCGGATTAAGCCCGATTACTAGGGATATTATTGTAGCGGCAACTGGAAAGGATTATGTCGGAAATACTGCTCCTTGGTCAAAAGAAAAGCCGGATAGGGGTCGC
>WLEH01000047.1 GCA_009704345.1 Actinomycetota bacterium
CTCCAGAGGTATCAGAGAAGACTCCAGGGATACCAGAGAAGACTACGGTGACTCCAGAGGTATCAGAGAAGACTACGGTGACTCCAGAGGTATCAGAGAAGACTACGGTGACTCCAGAGAAGGCTCCAGCACCAACACCTGCTCCAGAACTAGCTCCAGCGTCAGCAACAACAGCAGCAGCAACAACAGCAGCAACAACAGCAGCAGAAACAACAGAAGCAGCGCCAGCAAAAACTGAAGAAGCAACAACAGAAGCAACACCAGTAGCAGCAAAAGTAGCAGGAACACCAGTAGCAGGAACACCAGTAGCAGCGCTAGCAAAAACTGAAGAAGCAACAGCAGCAGCTCCAACACCTGCTCCAGCATCAACAGAACCAGTAGCATCAACAGAAACAGTAGCAGCAGATGTAACAACACCTGCTCCAACAGCAACAGTAACAGCAACAACAGCAGCAGAAACAACAGAAGCAGGAACAGAAGCAACAGAAACAAAAGCAGGAACACCAGTAGCAGCAACAGTAGCTCCAGAAGTAGCATCACCAGAACCAGGGCAATCTGGCGGTGATCCCACTCCAATTACAGTTAATAACACTAAGATTTTGATTAAAAAAGCGGAAAATGAGTATGAGACAACCGATGACACAGGAAAGAAGATTATGGTTAAATATACCGGGACAAACACAAGCGCATTCCTGAAGATCGCGGATTTCAACATAATAAGTCTGGGTAGAACAAAAACTCGTCTGAGTAATATCGCAAATAATTCGATATATCTTGATAGGAATGAAGAGACAATTGATTCTGGTTTAGAAGAAGGTCAGGCTAAGTTTCTCGTTTCTCGTTACGATACTCCTGGTATAGTAAATGACATGTTCGATAGTTATATTCTTAAATACGCAGGTGAAAACGATCCACAAAAGCGCCCATCTTGGTGGCAGATAGGAAAAAATATTCGTGTTTCAATATTTGGCGATGTAATGGATTTCAGGAATGATACTTCATCCAACTGTAATAACATCGAAAAATACAGATTCGTCGATTCTAGTCTGTACGAAGGCAACGCCGAAACGACATTCGATAAATATATTGAAAATTGGAAAACCCAGATAAATAGCCTCACCGCCGCCAAGATTAATCAGCAACTAGGTAGCCCATTTACCCTACAATATGTCCAACAATTAATGGCGAGAGTCGGGCAGGATTTCATGGATATTGTGAGAGGTGCCGCACCGTCTAGAGGGCAGGTCGCCCCCACCAGCCATAAATTTGATCCCACCGATCCAATACAGAATAACGTTCTTAATGTTCTTTATCTCTGTGAGAAATTCTACTATGAGATGCGAGAGGCACACTATAAGATCTACGAGCTCATCTGTAAAAACAATGATGAAATCAACAAATCTCTGGCACAGTATACGAAATCGACTCCATACGTACCGGATTATCTCAGAGTTAAGCGAACGCGATTGTTATATATTCTCCGAAGAACATTCCTGTTTTTGATATATATTATGTGGTTGATGGTTGCTCTCGAAACCTATTTTTTCTATCTCGGCGATGAGAGTAACTACTTCATAAATTTGCGAATAGAATCCGTGCTCAAGAAATTGGATTTCACTGATATGTTTATGGCCGGTATTAATCTAACATCCGACGTAGAAAATCGCCTCATTCTTTCCAACAACAAGACGGATAAATATGATTCCTATATTACAACCCGATATGAAGCCGCCGAAAAGATCCGCTTATATCTGTCGAAACTGATGAACATCTCACTATCTCTATTTAACTCGGACATAGCAAGCGAACTAACATTCGTGGGATATTTCACAGATCCCAACGAAGAAAAACACGTGAAAAAACTCTATAAAGAAAACGTGGTTTCTACTTCCGAGCCAAATTTCAAAAAGGATCTCGATGAGATTCTGAAGAGGATACAGTTATTGAATATAAAAGAACTGAAGGGTATGTTTATAATTGGCAATGAGACCAATTTCAAGCTGAACTTCTTTATTAGATTAGCATTTAGCCTCAGAAATATCTTTAATTTCAGTCTCGCAGGAGATTCTGAATTTATGAGGAGAATTAATAGATACTCTAAAATTCTTAATAATTTCCACAAAGTATTGATGTTTATAGCGTTATCTTCTATCGAAAAAATTGCCGAGTTAAGAGAACAGGCTAAAAAGATTACAAATGATCGCGAAAAAATTGCGAATAAATTTAGCAAGGGTCCACAGATTAATAGAGCGGCGGTTGATGAGCAAATTTCGATACTGGAGGGCAACATTAAAAATATTGAAAGAGAAATAAGTAAATATGAGAAGACATTGGATGCCATAGGTTTCAATATAACATCTTCTAAGGACAATATTTCGACGGTACTTCTTAGTGCAACTTCTGGGCTAGAGAGGATACGTAGAATAGTGGATGACATTCATCATAATACATTTAAGAATTCATCTGATATAGATCGAGATATTGCTTTATTGAGATCAAAATCTGCTGCGGAGTTTGATCCTAAGAAACGTGGAGATATAAATCAGCAGATACAGGAGTTAGAGAAAAAGAAGGTGGCTAATCAGCCAAAGTTGAGTGGAAAGAAGTTGGATATTTCGGAGGGTGTGTTAAAAGATGAAAATATTATGAAATTATCGTTGGATATTACTCGTAAATTTTACATGGGAAAGAAAGTGATTAATGCGGACAAGGGGATTTATGAGTCTCTGGTGAAAAATAAGATGAAATTATGGGATGAGTTTAGTGCTATTGAGGCAGATATATCGAAGATTAGTAGTATGATGAAGATACAGTTGAAGGGCGATGATTTAACTAAATTATCTAAGGGTCTAGTCCCTCTTGCGTCGTCTGCTACACCGGGGAACCAGACACGTATTATGAATGAGATTGATTATATTGTCTATCAGCAGGTTACTGATTTCAGTAAACCCCTGGAAGCATTCAAGAATTATTTGAATGATTTAGCAAAGAATTTCAATGAAAGTGTCGATAGTATGTTGAATTATGTATTCCCCGAACGAAATTTCATTAGGCAACTAGAAGAAAGCATCAAACAGGCAAAAGCTGGATCCACTATAAATGAATACTCGAATATTCTTTCTAAAATCCTTTTAGATGAAACAAAAATAAAGGAACCTCCAGCAGTAACCACGGGAACACCAGCAGTAACCACGGGAACACCGGGAACCCCAGCAGTAAACCAGGGAACACCAGCAGTAACCACGGGAACACCAGCAGCAACCACGGGAACCCCAGCAGCAACCACGGGAACACCAGCAGTAACCCCAGCAGTAAACCAGGGAACACCAGCAGTAACCACGGGAACACCAGCAGTAACTACGGGAACACCAGCAGCAACCACGGGAACACCAGCAGTAACCCCAGCAGCAGCTAGTAATCCTGAAGCTTTGTTAAATATGGCGTCTAATACTGCGAGTCTTGTATCTACTTTATTGAGAGGAGGATATACAAATACTCATGATACACCAGCAGAAACATCTGCCAATAGAACGCTAGGAAGTCGATTAAAATTCTGGAAGGGTGGTAATTCACAGGGTCCAAACTATCTCTCTGATTTTTTTATGGATATTGTGACTGGAGATGACGCCCGGCGAATTCACGATGACGAGTTTCTTAAGATTCGAGACAATGGATTATTGGTGAAGGAGTTGAAGGAAATCCGCAATTATTTGATGGGAGAAACCAGCGATGAGTACAAGAGAATAATGTATCTCATGCGAGAGGCCGGCATAGATGATATGGAAACTGCGATGGTAAAGTTAGGCCTAGATATGAATAACGTAAATATCCGCCAGACGATAAGTAATTTGCTTCTGAAGGCCGACGACGAATTATCGCAGTTCCGCAATCTCTGGAAGGAGTCCGACACCAAACACAAGAAATCCGACGCGTATTTTGACATCGATAGTCTGTATCGCATCTTTTCGATCGCACACTTCTTGAAAACGCAGGATATCTCCAAAAATCTGCGTGAAATATCGAAAATATTGAAGATTAATCCACTAGCGATCGGTGAGATTCGCGACAAAGTTTCCCGAGCGCAATTCACCGATTACGTCACAATTAACAAGAAGAACAACGTATATAATAATAAGACCGTATTCATTACATCCGATATCTATAGTAACTACCCGCGATTTGTGCAGACTCTGCACAACGCCGGTATCATTACTCTATATGATGTCAACGATGTTCACAGTCTGATTAATCTCTGTTTCACTACCTGGAATATGAATAACACATGGCTTATCATTCCCGGTGGTCTATACAATAATGGCAGTGTGACCGATCCAAAGACGGCACCGCCAATTCCACGAACTGGTGTATATCAGTCTGGAGGTGGTGTAAATTATGACACCAAGTTCATGGACTATGATATCCGTATCCATATCCTCTTACACAATCTCAAAATCCAGGCAAATTACATTGGAAGCGATGTGATCGTATTCGACCCGCGAGTGGAAACCGGGACGATGTTAAGAGGTGGAACCACGGTGAAGAATTTCACTCTTCCTGCCAGCATCACCAACTCCAACTTCTATAAAAACCCGGCATCTAAAACAGTATCCCCCGCAACTCCGCTAGATATTATTAGAACATTCTATAAGGGTTACACTGATCAAACGGGATCAAGGTTCCATCCACGCGAGATGCTCCTGGAACCGAAAGAAGTAACGAAACCCGGCACCGATTACGCATACTATATCAAATACCAGTTTTTCAACGGGGATATCGCCGCTATATCCAAAGTAATCACCGACAAAAAGATCAAATATATACGTGGTAATACCAGTATTTCCAGCAATGTTGACAGTGTCACCGCATCCACCGGGTATAATCACGGTACCAAGGGTGTTCCAGAGGGTAAACTGATGGTTGTCCTATTGCCTAAGGCGCGGGGTCAATCCGGTGGTTTCAATAAGTACATGGATACGATCTATAGGAATGGGCTGGGTGGAGAGCAGTATGGTGGTATGATTGAGACATCGGGCAGTGATGCTATATATACTACATGTATCTATGATATGAATCGTATTTTCGTGAATCAGGAGGCGGCGGTGACAATGGACGGCAATGGTGTTCCAATCACGAATACACCCGGATTCTTCCAGTTATCGCTTCTGGAGGAGTATCGAAGTCTGCTGAATAAAATGGAGGTGGATGCGGGTAAGTACGGCCAGACCTTCGAGTACATCTATAAAAATGATCGTGATTTCGATCAGAAATTATCGGTGAAGTTGAATAATCTTCAGAATTTGATGCCGATGTTTATAGATAGCAAGGGTGCTAAGCGGTTGGCGACATATCAGCAGGATTTCACGGTTGATCGCATGACATTCGCGGGTCTAATTGGCAAGACTATGAGAAGTAAGATGGGAGATGCCGTTATTACTCCTCTCGATATTGCCGCGAACCGGGGTAGAGTTGTGCCGGGTAGTGCGGCGATTGCGTATGGTATCCCGTCTGGATCTGGGGACATAGCAGATAAACTGGCGCAACTCCGACTACAATTAGCGGCGGCTGAGAGAGAGAAACGTGAGCATATGGATCGTATCAATCGTGCTATAGCGGATCTGGATCGTCAGATTGCGGCGACTACTGATCCGAAGGTTAAGCAGGAGCTTCAGACACGCCGTGATAATCTGGAGAGATCGAAAAATATGTATGACAAGGAGGTGAATATTGTGGAACTGAAGAAGAGTATAGCGGAGTTGGAGCCGCTATTGACGATGAAATATGAGTTCGAGCCACTGGGTGATGATAATGATACGGTGGAGGTAAGATTGAAGAAGATAGAATCGAATATTATTACGATACGTAATATATTGAATAATTTCGCGCAGAATTTCCAGGAGTTACAGAATGCGCAACTGAGCAATGTGTTCGGTGCCATGTCTAAATCTATCAGGGGTATAATGGCGGGGCGTGCTACGGGGTCCACTAATTTGGGTGCGAGGGACACGCGTCTTTCCGCGAGGGTGCGAGGGTTATTTTCGGCGTTTAGTAAGATGGCCGGGTCGAAAGAGGTGATGGGTCGTGTGTCATTGCCTTTTGGAAATACGGATCCGTATGTAAATTCGAATATGAGATTCATGTTGACGCAGTCTTCTTATAGAGACAGTGTCCGGGCGGATTACTATGATAATCCGGAGTCGGTATTGGGTGTGATGATGAAGTGGAGTAACTGGCACTATAGGATCGGTAATGATCAGGAGGGGTATCAGATTTATTTGGCGACGGAGGAGCCGGAGATAATAGCGGCACTTGCGGGCAGATTGAGTGAGCGTGACATCAATATATTGAAGAAGATGATAAAGCGTGATGATCCGCAGGTGACTGATGTGGAATTGAATCAGGGTATCCAGAATGTGGTTGGTTATCAGACTAATCTGCTATTGAAATTGGTGTCGCCTTCTGAGGGGGCGCCGACTGAGGCCTACGGAGTTGCTGGCGAGGATGATAGTATTCCGAGGGAGATTGGGGTGAGTTTAGAGAATGAAGATTTGGGAGTATTTAGTCTGCTGGAGGGTTCCGCGCAGACTGGTGGTGGGGAGTTTGATAGTCTGATGAATTTACCGCAGAAACCGGTGAGCAAGATGGTGACTTTTATGAGTAAAATTGGGTTCGATCTATTCTTGTCGCAGGATTTGGGATTTATGATGATAATGAAACTGGATAAACTGGTTAATCCGAAGATTAGAAATAACCCATTGTTCTCTAGCAATCAACTTACGAAGGAAGATTTCATCGATATGATCAAACATGCCGATTGTCTCAACAATAACTTCAATTATATTCTCAATAGCACCTGCGGTCATATTCGAACCACCGTTGTTAAATACAATTCATTGATTCAGATCCTCTATAATATTCCTAAAAAAGAGCTGGATAATCTCGACAGTATCGTTGCGACATCAATTAAGAAAGCGATGCCATCTAGCGCGCTCATTATACCTAAATTGCCGGTGGCTAGAGCAACAGCTGATGTCGCGGAGGGAATTAATGTTAGCCCGAAGGATTCGGTGTATTCTAGAGGGTCGATGATTAGTCCAGCGGGTACATTACCTTCCTCTTATATTACTAGGGGGCAAGTGGATACCCCGGTGACACCGAGTGAAACTAGGGTACAATATAGAAAACCAGGGCGTGTTCCGAGTGAAGCCATGGGAGTACCTTCGGCCGCCCCAGCAACAGCAGTAGCAACCCCAGCAACAGCAGTAGCAACCCCAGCAACAGCAGTAGCAACCCCAGCAACAGCAGCAACAACAGCAGCAACAACAGCAGCAACAGCAGTAGCAACACCAACACCAGCAGCGACAACACCAGCGGCGACAACACCAGCGGCGACAACACCAGCGGCGA
>WLEH01000048.1 GCA_009704345.1 Actinomycetota bacterium
AAGTGATGATCACAGGAACAGAAACGTTATAAGGCAGGTTTGCAACGAGTGCCGTTGGTTGCACAGTTAAATCAGACACTTCTAATTCCAACGCATCTTTATAATGAACTTCTAGTCGACTTATGAATTCTGGAAGATACTGAACAACTGTTTGCGGTAGTTGTGCTACAAAGCGTTGATCAATATCAACTGCAATTACCTTTTGGCAATTTGGCAGCAAGCCTAATGTGAGCGAACCTAAGCCGGGCCCAACTTCTAACACGATATCGGTGGGGTCTAGCTGAGCCTCCTTCACAATTTTTCGAACAATATTTCCATCATGCACGAAGTTCTGACCGAGTTTTTTGGTAGGTTTAACCGATAGCACTTTTAATAGTTGATTTATTTCATTAGGCCCAAGCAGCATTAGTTCACCAAATTAAAGGCACGGTTGGTGTTGTTCATCACGGCATCACATAATTGAGTTAAATCCTCACCACGATGATCTGCCATAAATCGCATCGTGTAGCCGATCATGTAGGAAGCATTCGGCGAACCACGATGAGGATCTGGAGTTAAAAATGGCGCATCAGTTTCAACCAAAACTCGGTCCTGTGGCGTAACGCTTAGCGCTTCCCTTAAATTTGTGGCATTCTTAAACGTCACTGTGCCTGCAAAAGACAGATAAAAACCGCGATCAAGACAGGCTTTAGCAAAATCCGCATCGCCTGAGAAGCAATGCATCATTACCCGCTTTGGGATCCCTTCGCTATCGAGCACTCGCAGAATATCTTGATGGGAATCTCGATCGTGGATCATTAAAGTCTTATCAAGTCTTTTTGCAAGATCAATGTGATACCGAAAAGATTCCTCTTGTATTTTCAAATCCGACAGCTCAGTAGTGCGAAAGAAGTCCATGCCGGTTTCACCAACCGCGACACACTTCTCCGCTGTTGCTAACTCCGCGATTTCAGTTAACGCTGCCTGAAAAGCAACTATTCCTTTTTCTCGAGCAATCCGCGGCGCTTCATTTGGGTGAAGCGCCACTGCGGCAAAAACATTTGGGTAACGTTTTGCAAACTCAATAGCAAACCGAGCGCCAGGAATCTCACAACCGACATTTACTAATTTTGTGACATTCACTTCATTTGCCAAATCAAGCAATGATTCTATTTCCGCCTGATCTTTATCTAAATCCAATGCATTATGAGATCTGCCAGTCCCCATATCAATATGAACATGAGCATCAGCAACTGCAGCCGGTAATCGCTGTGGTAGCGGCGGCAGCGTCACTTATGCTTCCTCGGCAAGTCTGGGAAATAATGATTCTTTCTTTTCGGTAATCGTGCCTACTGGCAACTGACCCCATTCCCCAGCCGAACGCATTAACTGGTCCTTAATACTGCCAAGTGCAGTTGCGCCCAACATTTGCCATAGCAAAGTTGTTGCTTTAGGCATTACTGGGTGATGTAACACAGCGATTGCTCGCAACGATTCAGCGATAACATATAAAACGGTATCTAGTCGAGCGCGATTTGCCTCGTTTTTGGCTAACACCCATGGTGCTTGTTCGGTGACGTATAGATTCACCGCATCAACGATCTCTTTGGTAAATGTGATTGCAGTTGCAATATCGAAGCTGTCAATTGCTTCGTCTGCTTTCTTGGCATTGCTTGCTATTAAATCGATGATTTGCTGATCTGCCGGTAGATACTCCCCTGGCGCCGGCACTCTCGTATCGCAGTATTTTTCCAGCATTGCCGTTAATCGCGATGCTAAATTACCTAACCCATTAGCCAATTCAGCGGTGTATCGTGCTGAGATATCTTCCCAAGAAAATGAGCCATCTTGGCCAAAGTTGATTGCGCGCATGAAGTAATAGCGAAATGCATCAGAACCAAAGTGATCAACTATTTGATTAGGTGAAATTCCAGTTAGTTTTGATTTACTCATCTTTTCGCCACCAACTAATAGCCAGCCATGGGCATAAACAGTTCGGGGCAATGGCAAACCAGCAGCAAGCAACATAGCCGGCCAATAAACTGCGTGGAATCTGAGAATATCTTTTCCAACTAAATGAACTGCTGGCCAAAACTTTTCGAATTGTGCTTTATTACTGCCGTCCGCATAACCTGAATAATTGATTGCAGTGGCGTAGTTCAATAAGGCATCAAACCAAACGTAAATAACTTGATCGTTATCCCATGGCACTTGAATTCCCCAACCAACCGTGGAGCGTGACATCGAGATATCTTGCAGACCCTGTTTCAGAAACGACATTACTTCGTTGTAGGCAGATTCAGGTTGAATTCGATCCGGATTTGCTTCATAGTGCGAAATTAGCTCTGCTTGGAATTTAGATAGTGCAAAGAAATAATTGTTTTCTTGCAAAATTTCAACTGGCTTGGAATGAATCGGACAGCAATCTTTGCCCTGATATTCACCAGTACCGTCAACTAAATCACCCGGTAGTTTAAATTCTTCACAACCAACACAATACGGGCCTTCATATTTACCCTGCGTTACAAATCCGTTGTCCTTGAGTCGCTGCCAGAATGCTTGTACGCCCAATTTGTGACGGTCATCAGTTGTTCTAATAAAGTCGTCGTTAGATGCATCGATTGTGGCAAGCACTGGCAACCAAGCGCTGTTCACCAAGTTGTCACACCACTGCTGCGGTGTCACATTATTTGCCGCAGCAGCCCGTTCCACTTTAGTGCCATGTTCATCAGTGCCCGTTAAAAACCAAACTTCCTCGCCACGCATCCGATGCCAGCGTGACAACAAATCTGCAGCACAAGTGGTGTACGCATGTCCGATGTGTGGGGCATCGTTGACGTAATAAATAGGCGTTGTGATGTAGAAGGAGTTGGCCATTGCTAAATCCTATGCTTTCGGGGATTTAGCCACTAGGTCGTACACCTCTCGCTTGGCCAGATTCAATTGTTTAGCCACTGCTGCAATTGCCGACTTTCGATCCGTTGCTGCCAGCGGGTGAGCTGCCACCAACGCCAAAATACGAACTTGGTCAGCCGGATTGGCAAGATCGAGCTTTGGTGCATCTCCACAACCGGAAATAACCAGCGTTACCTCTCCTAATACTTCGTTCGTTGCCCAGCTCGATAACTCAGCTAAGTCACCACGCACCACTTCTTCATAAGTTTTTGTTAATTCTCGACATATCGCACCTTTTCGATCTGCTCCAAAAATTTCTCGCATGTCCTGCAATGTTGCTTGCAGGCGATGCGGCGCTTCAAAAAAGACCATAGTTCGGCGCTCATCGCCCAATTCAGTTAACTGCGATTTTCGCTCGCCTGCTTTTCGGGACAAAAAACCTTCAAAGCAAAATCGATCGGTGGGCAATCCACTAACGGCAAGCGCCGCAGTTACCGCAGATGGACCTGGCACAGTTGTTACGCGATATCCGGCATTAATTGCCGCAACCACAATTCGATAACCAGGATCTGAAATTGTTGGCATCCCCGCATCGGTCAACAATACGACGTTTTCTCCGCGTTCTAGGGCGGCTAGTAACTCAGTTACTCGATCAGATTCAGTTGCATCATGATATGAAACAACTTTTGCTTTTTTTACAACTCCTAAATCAGCTGCGATGCGAAAGTATCTACGAGTATCTTCGGCTGCGATTAGATCTGCTTGCGATAGAACTTGAACCAAATGGGGCGAGGCATCGCTGGTATTGCCAATTGGCATACCCAGCAAAATAAGCAAGCCGTTCAACTAATGCCCCTTTGATACCTGATAGCCCAGATTAGCACCGGAAAAAGGTGCAGATCGCAATTTTACTGCTTGCGAAATACTGCAAGATAAGCTGGATGAATTGGATAGATTTTAGTCAGCCAAGCTGGGTAATGAGGCAAATAACTGTCCCTTACGGAAATGAAGCCATTTGACTCAAACAATTCTCTTACCTGCTTGCCGCTAGGCCGATAAATATGAGTTGGATCTGAGTCATAAAGTTTCTTATACTCCCAGCGAGTTAATGAGTTAGAGATTGTTGGTAAATGAACTAACACGATTGAGTTGGTGTGGCAGACCGCTGAAATTGAATTAACTCCCGCAACTGGATTGTTTAGATGTTCAATAACATTGTTCGCAAGCACTAAATCAAAGGTTTCTTCGAAGTCAATTGGTCGTTCCAGGTTTCCTTGCTTAAAAAAATATGTGGGATTTCGACCAGCAGCAATCTCAATGGCGTGGTGGGAAATGTCTATTCCAACTAACTTTGCTGCCCCTGCAAAATTTTCCAAAAGCCAACCGTACCCACATCCAACGTCAAGAACTTTTGATTCTGCAATCGGAACTGAGCTGTATCTTTTGTAAAGTCTCACCAATGATCTGTCTCGAATTTTGTCTAACTTAGATTGCTTTGGTTTACCTTTGTCATCTTTTGACCCATACAATTGGGAGAAATATTCAGCACCTGCATGTTCTTTTTGGAAATCGGCACTGTGATCGCTTCGCGATGTATTCATAACTCTAACACTTAGCCAGCCGCTGATCGCTTATCTAACGAATCGTCAATTATTGAATCAAGCTGTATCTCATCGGACTGAATTTCTAGTTCGGCTCCTGCTTGTAAAGCAGTTTGTGCCGCTGCCAAATCAAGCATTTGCTGACCAGTTAGGCCAGGAGATGATTCATACACAACTCGATTTGGCATTACTGGTGGAGTTGCATTCCACTCTTTCGCTTGAGCTGCTAATTCGGCTCGAGAAACATTTAATCTTGCTCTTGTTACTGGAGCAGTTTGTACCTCTTGAATTTTTATTGCACGCCAAGCTATAGCAAAAAAACTAAACAACAATATTGCTGGCATCACCATTAACACCCAAAGTCCTGTAACAATCGAAACTACTGATCCAAAAACGGTGACCGCACTCAAAATCAAAACAGTACGGCGGCGCCTCGCTGCAGCTAGTTGGGCCGGAGTCATGGCACGATAAGTGGGAACTTCACGATTGGGGACAGCCCCTAACAAGGACATCGAACGATTGAATTTATCAATACTGCCCAATTCATTTTGGGTTAATCGCTTTAACCACATCGGGACCAAGACGGCAGCCCAAAGCACTACGATCGATAAATAGAGCAGTCCTGATCCCACGGAAACAAAGTATGGATTTAAAGCAACTGATCAAAGGTGAGGCTCGCCGCAATTAACCCCAGCGACTAATCAATCCAACTCCAATTTCAGAACTGTCAATTGCAAATATTTCATGGTCTTGCCAATCCCCAGCGATATGCAAAAAGCGAGGTCTAAGACCTTCAGAGCGCAACTCTAACTTCTCCACTACTCGCAAACTTGCTTGATTCTCTGGGCGAATCGCAATTTCCACTCGATGAAAATCCCGATCTAGCAGTAGATAATCAATCAGCAATGCCACAGCTCTTGGCGTGTAACCACGCCCTGCAAATCGCTGGTCAATCCAATATCCAATCTGGCAACTCCGGGCCGCGCCATAAACCATATTCGCCGCGGTTATGAGTCCAATCTGTTTGCCCCTAGTTCGCATCGCCAGGGTTAGCCCGCTGCCAGATTTATTTGCTTTACGAGCTGAAAAATATAGTGAAAAAAATGCTTGGTTAGATGCGGAATCAAATATTGATTTTGAAAGTACCTCATCGGAGAATCTTGATTTAGGAAGAGTTGCGTCCCAAGGTAAAAACCAATCTCGATTTAGCTCTCTGATTTTCAAATAGTTTTTTCGATCGCGTAGCCTAATCGCTGACAACTCTAAGTCTTTATGTCGTAACACAACTGAGTTGCTTTGCTGCATTAAAACCCTTTAACAAAATTCGTTAACCAGGATTTGAATTCAGTACCGATATCCGATCTTCGTGTTGCCAACTCAACTACTGTTGTCATGTAACCAAAGATTTCACCAGTATCAAATCGCTCGCCCTCATAAATTAGACCATGTACTTTTCCAACCTTTGGATCCGTACTGTTTGCGAGCACCTTTAGCGCATCCGTTAATTGAATTTCACCACCCTTACCAGGTTTGGTGTTCTCTAAAATTCCAAAAATTGCTGGATTCAGCACGTACCTGCCCAGTACCGCAAGATCACTTGGCGCATCTGCTGGATCTGGCTTTTCCACTAAATCAGTTATCTCTACTATATTTTCATCTGTAGTTGGCTTCACCGCAGCAACACCATAACGTGATATTTCGGTTTTTGGCACTCGTTTCAATAACAAAACTGAACCACCATGTGTTGCCAAAACCGAAAACATTTGTTGCAGCACATTGTTTTCAGCTGGAATAATTTCGTCACCTAACAACACTGCAAAAGTTTCATCACCAACATGAGCTTTGGCGCAGAGCACAGCATGACCTAATCCAGCTGGCGTGCCTTGCCTGGCATAATGGATTTGCGCTAATTGTGCCGGACCTCGAACTGCGCTTAACTTTTCTAGATCATTTCGCTCCTGCAGCATCTTCTCTAATTCACCGTTGTAATCAAAATGATCTTCTAGTGCTCGCTTTGCGCGACCAGTAACAAACAGCACATCTGATAACCCAGCTGCAACTGCTTCTTCAACCACATACTGAATCACGGGCCTATCAACAATTGGTAGCATCTCTTTTGGCGTAGCTTTTGTAGCTGGCAGAAATCGAGTTCCCATCCCAGCAACTGGCAAAACTGCTTTGCGGACCACCATCGCGACACTACTTTCTCAAATAAAACTCGGTTTCAGACCGTATCCTGCCACGATACTGCCATGACACCAACCAAGTCGGAACTTAGAGCCCAGGCTATGGAGCGTCGACAGGGTCGCAATGGTGCCGTGCCAACACCTCAATTAATTGAGCTGCTGCGTCGAGAGTTCAGTCCCAACTCCCCAATTGGCTGTTACTTAAATCGTCCAGGAGAGTTAAGCACTGCCTCGCTTATCTCCCAGTTGACTAACCAGTTTCAACTTTATGCCCCAGCTGTAATTGGCCAGAATCTTTCTTGGCGCAAACTCACTAACGAGTTTCAAGTGGGAAAATTTGGCATCGATGAACCTTTATCAAACATCACAATTCCAGTCACTGAATTGGCTGCCGTGATTATCCCAGCATTGGCCGTCGATCTGGCTGGCAATCGACTTGGGTTTGGTGGTGGTTACTTTGATCGCAATCTAGCTGGAGTCACCGCAGTTAAATTAGCTTTAGTTTATGACGAAGACATCCTTACTAAGATTCCAGATGAATCACATGATGTGAAAGTAGATTTCATTGCAACACCAACTCAATTAATTAAAATATGAAATTAGCCAATTCGAAACTAGTAATGCAACTAACTAAAGTCAAAATTCCATATCGAACTTTAAATAAGCGTGATAGTTGAGTTACCTCTAACGCGTAACTGCTAACAGTTGAAA
>WLEH01000049.1 GCA_009704345.1 Actinomycetota bacterium
GGAGTGCTGCCACCACCAGAATTACCTGAACCACCAGATCCGCCGCTGCCGCCAGAACCACCAGAACCGCCGCCGCCTTGGTTACCGCCACCTTGATTACCACCACCTTGGTTACCGCCACCGCCATTACCGCCGCCATTGTTCTGCGCAGCAGCAGTAGTAGTGATTTGAGCTGATGGTGATGACGCAACTGAGTTACCAATTCGGTTGGTTGCAATCACAGTTACGGTGTAGGAAGTTGATGCAGTTAAGCCATTAATGGTGCAAGAGAGCGTTGACGTGGTGCAGCTTTGACCGGTATTTGTGGTTGCGGTGTAACCGGTGATGGTGGCACCACCATTAATTGCTGGAGCACTCCAAGAAGCAGTTAAATTGGTTGCTGCCGTTGAACTGCCAGTGACATTTGTCGGCGCATCTGGCTTTGTTGCCGCAACTAAAATCTCTGGGTCTTCGGTAATTTGAATTGTGACAGTGCCATCTTGAGTTGCTCTACCCAAAATGGTGTAGGTATCGCCAATCACTGAGTAGATAACAGCACCAGCTTTAATATCATCATTATTGATGGTCATGCTAATTGGTTTGTTAGTAGCAGTTAGCGGCACCGTGCCATCGGTTGCTAACCAAGAAACCACAAATGAAACCAGATAGCTGTTGGTAGCTGGAATTAGTGCTTGCGCTCTGGCGGTATTGCCAACTAGATCGATATAAATATTGGTGCCATCTGGTAATGCGCCAGCTGGGACATCAACTGCAACCGAACTTGATGAATTGCTACCGCGGAAACTAGCCGCCACACCGTTTTGCTTAGTTAACTGACCAAAGCGAGCTAAATCACTTGGGTTCAAACCATAAAGTGATAACTGGGTCCATCTGGCTTGCAGATTAACTGGACCAGTTGGGGTGAGCGGCCATGAAACATCATTACCGTTATCAGTCCAGCCTTCAAACACGAAGTTTGCTCTAGTTGGATTAGTTGGTCGAGCTAGCGCAGTGCCGGTGAAGGTTAGATTTGATGTGGCAGATCCGCCGTTCGCAGCAAACGAAACAGTGAATGCTGGCGTCCATTGCGCCACCAAAGTGATATCACTGCTACCAACACTTAGTGATTGGTTTGGTGTTACGGCTTGATTACCGTTCTTCCAGCCAGCAAAGGTGTAATTAGGTCGGCTAAAGCCGTTATCTGATTTAACCGTAATTGACTGACCTGCTTCTTTAGCAGATTCAGTAGGTGTAGTACCTGATCCACCATTTAGGTCATAAACAATGTTGTAGTTAACGCCAGACCACATCGCACTCAACGTGACATTGCTGCTGCCAACGGTGTAAGTCTGGCCAGCAGTGTAAGTATTGGTGCCATCTGACCAACCAAGGAAAGTTCGGTTCTGATGACTTGGTGCTGCTGCCACCGTAAAGGTGTTACCAATATTTAAGTCATTAGCTCCAGTTGGGGCTGAACTATTTCCGCCATTTACGTCATAAGTGAGTGTGTAATTAACTGGTGTCCAAGTTGCAGATAGCGTGATATCGCTGCTTCCCACAGTGTAAGTAGCACCAGAATTCTTGGTCTCCGCCCCATCTGACCAACCAGCAAAGGTGTAACCAGCACGAGATGGTGCGGCAGCTAGTGCAAAGGTTTGGCCAATTCGTTTACTACTAACGGTAGGTCTTGTTGTTGTTGACCCATTCATGTCATAAGTCACGTTGTAATCAATGGCGCTCCAGGTAGCACTAAATGTGATGTCAATTGTTCCCACAATCACACTTGCGCCAGCACCATATAGTTGAGAGTTGTAGCTCCAGCCATTGAATCTAAATCCAGCTCTAGTTGGCGCTGCCGCAACTGTTACTACATCGCCTATATTCTTTGTTGCTCCTGCTGGCTGCGCTGAGGTGCCACCGTTGAGCAAATAGGAGATGGCGTAATTGATCGGACTCCATTGGGCATAAACCAGGTATGAATCTAGATCTACCACCATAGTGGCGCCAGCACTATAGGTTTGACCAGATTGATCTCGCCAGCCAGTGAAGGAATAACCGGCACGAACTGGGGCATTAGCCAAAGTAACTGACGCTCCATCGGAGGAGAACACATCAGCTGGAGCGGCAGTTGAGGCACCATTCATGGTGTATTTCACGGTAAAGACGCGAATCCAAACTGCTGTAAATTCAATATTGGCAGTTCCCATTCGGAACGTACTTCCGGCTTGATACTGATCAGCATCAGGACAAAGGCCATTAACTACCGCGCTGCTGCACCATGCCACAAACGCCCAACTAAATGCTGGACTTGAGTTTGGTGCTCTAGTTGCTGCTGCTGGCAGCGTGAAAGTCTGATTGAAATTCTTAGCGGATTCGGTTGGTAGTGAACTATTTCCACCAGCTAAATTGAAATCTACGGTGTAGCCAATCGGCGACCACACCGCATACAAAGTTAGTGATGAGGTAGTTGTGTAAGGGGTGGAAACAATGTCATTTGCAGTAGCACCGGCTGATGTCGCCCAACCAGCAAAGTCATGACCCAATTTAGTCATAGTGCCTTGACCTGCCAAATTACTACCTGCATTGCCAGTTGTGTAGTTCTCAGATGAGACTGATGGTGATCCGGTTGCACCGTTAGAGTTATAAGTAATGGTGTAAGTGTTTGGTGACCAAACTGCAAACAAGGTTCGCGTTTGAGTTGGGGTGTATGAGCCACTAATTGCACTGCCACCGCTTGTTTCAGACCAACCAGCGAAGGAATAACCAGCACGAGCCAACGATCCTCTACCTGGCAACACAATGGCAGCTGAACCAAAGATGTAAGAATCAGTGGTGCGAGCAGCACTGCCAGTTCCGTTATTAGCGCTATAGGTAATGGTGTAAGTATCAACATTCCATTGCGCAATTAATGTTACGTTACTGCTACCAACAGTGAAAGTGGCATTGGGTTGGAAGGTAGTTGTGCCATCTGACCAGCCACCAAAGGTGAAACCAGTTCTAGTTAATCCAGTTGCCGCGGCAACTGTGAAAGTTTGACCTATCGTGCGATTTGCTTGCGTTGGGGCAGATCCAGTCGCACCGTTGGTGTTATAAGTAACGGTGTATGAGATTGCCGTCCATTTTGCATACAGTGGTAAATTGCTAAATATGGTTACAGATTCGCCATCACCATAGCTAGTGCCAGTGCCATCGCTATTAGCGCTCCAACCAGAGAAGGTGTAACCAGTTCGGGTGAAGGAATTACTTGTTAGCGCAGTTGCTGTTCCAGCAGTGATCGACTGAGTTGCAGTATTTCCCGAGCCATCATTTCTTTGGAAAGTAACGGTAAGTGTGTTCGCAGTCCACTTCGCATAAAAATTCGTTGCAACGAGCAAGGTGACACTTTCGCCATTTGTGTATTGCGTGCCAGTGCCATTTGAGTTAGCACTCCAACCAGCAAAGGTGTAACCAGTTCGGGTGAAGGAATTACTTGTTAGCGCAGTTGCTGTTCCTGCGGTAATTGATTGAGTTGATGTAGTGCCCGAATTGTCATTCTTGTGGAAGGTAAGGGTTAGCGAATTCGCAGTCCATTTAGCGTAAATTGTTCTGGATTGAGTTGGCGAATATGTTGAGCCCAATGCAGAACCAGAGAGGTCTTGCGCTTCATACCAACCAGCAAAGGTGAAGCCAGTTCTGGTTGGAATTGGCAGCGTGATTGCGGTTCCACTAACCGTGAATGTGCTAGTGGCTGTGCCATTTCCGCCAGTTGCGCTGTTGTAGTTGTAGGTAATCGTGTAAACATCTGCAGTCCATTTAGCGTAAATTGTTCTGGATTGAGTTGGCGAATATGTTGAACCTAACGCAGAACCAGAGAGGTCTTGCGCTTCAAACCAACCAGCAAAAGTATGACCTGTTCTAGTTGGAATTGGCAGCGTGATTGCGGTTCCGCCAACAGTAAATGAACTAGTTGCGGTGCCATTTCCTCCAGTTGCACTGTTGTAGTTGTAAGTGATTGTGTAATTAGCCAGAGACGTTGCAGAAGCAGTTGCACTTCCGCCGGTATATCCAGTTCTAGTTGTAGTAATTGTTACTGTAGATGACGTGTTTGGTGCCACACCAGTAACCGTTACTAATCCAGTTCCGCTAATTGAAACAGTTCCGCTTGCAGTTGCCGTACCAGCCCAGGTGTAAGCATTGTCATAATTTGTAATTTGAACCGTAAATCCATCTGCAGTTGCAGTTGGTGTACCAAAGGTTGGATTAAGTGCATTGCCAGTCCAAACCGGATACAGAGTTGTCGCTGCCTCAGTCGTGAAGCTACTGCTTAAGGCATGCGTTTGTGCGCCACCATCTGAAGTACTCCAACCGGTGACAGTAAATCCAGTTCTAGTGAAGTAACCATTTGCAGTCGCTGAATTTGGTAACGTCAAAGCCTGACCGTGAGTTTTCGTCAGAGTTTGATTATTGCCAGTGCCAGTAGTGCCTTTATTGAAAGTAATGGTGTAAGTATTTACTGTCCACTGGGCATACAAAGTCATGCTCGTAGTAATGGTTACTGTTTGGGAATTGGTGTAAGCCGTTCCACCCGCACCTGCATTTGGGTCTGTGTTCCAACCGGCAAATGTAAAGCCAGTTCTGGTAAAGGAATTCGCCGTTAGAGCGGTTGCTACACCAGAGTTGATGGATTGCGAAGAAGTTGAGGGCGATCCAGATCCATCATTGGCATTAAACGTTACGCGCTTTTCTGTGAATGGCGACATAGTTGACCAAGCAACATTGTTGCCATTGTTTGTGACGGTATTTAGACCAGTTAGATCAACAATAAGAGTCGATTCATTTTGGGCATTAAGAAGTAGCTTGGAGTTTGGGTGTAATTCAATTGGTGATTCACTTACTGCGAAATTCGCAGTGTAAAGCGCTGTTCCCTTTACCCAATGGAAATTAGTTATGTTTCCACCGAAATAAGTATTCGCACCGGAGCCAATTTCAGCACCAATCTTTAGTTCACCTGTGGGCTGATAGTCCACCGTATCTGTAAAGCTACAGATTTGAGTACCATTTCTGAATACTCTTGTTGTTGTGCCAGAGCGTGATACCGCAAAGTGACTCCATTGATTCTTTCCACCAGTGCCAATATCTTGTCGACAAACAGCGCCATTTAAATTCCACCAATAGAACGTGTTCGATTCAATCGATACGCCAATCTCACGGGTTGTACTTCGCATCGCCTCAAAAATACGCGGATAAAGAGCGTTATCAGTTTGGTATTGCCACCATTCAACAGTAAAGGCACTAGTTCCAAATCTCAGGTTTTCGCTGTTTGGAATAGTCAGATATGAGGATGAAGTTCCACCAAATCGCATACTGCCATTTACGATTTGATTCCACTTTGCATAAATAGTTCTGGATTGCGTTGGTGAATATGTTGAGCCTAATGCAGATCCAGAGAGGTCTTGAGCTTCAAACCAACCAGCAAAGGTGAAGCCAGTTCTGGTTGGAATTGGCAGCGTGATTGCGGTTCCGCCAACCGTGAATGTGCTCGTTGCTGTGCTATTGCCGCCAGTTGCGCTGTTGTAGTCATAAGTAATCGTTAAGTTGTTGCTCGCTTGAGTTACAGCACTATAACTATGTCCAAGACGAAACTCATCAGCGTAGGCATCATATTCAAACTGCACCGCAAGATGAGTAAAGGATCCGGTGATTGCACTTTGAAAACTCACATCCCAAACAATTGCCGAGTCATCCAAAGGTAGCGTGTCGTTCGGCGTGTAAACCTTTAAAAATACCTGATCACTGCCAGATGCTGAGGCAACTATCTTGACCAATACGAAATTCGAAACACCGCTCGTGTTTGGCTGGATTGCTGATTGAGCTAGCGCACTCCAAGATCCATCAACCCACGCTGTCGTATTGGCATTCTGATAATCAATACCATAACGGCCAGAATAAGCGAATCCAGTAAGAAGAGATTTAGGTCCTGTATCGGAAGAGCTGGTTGGTAATCCTGTGAGAAGTCCAACCATGCCGAACCCATGAGATGATAAATTACCACGAACATTCAATAAATAACTCAAGTAGTAGGTCCTGTTGACATCCATTGAGAAAGGCGTACTCAGTTGCCGTGCCGAATATCGGGCAACCCAACTTGCTCCAGTGCCTGCAACAATATTGTTGTTTGGGACCGTGAATCCGCTGTTACTTGGGAATCGGAAATCGCTTCGCGACAAAAACTGGGATGCCAAAACAGCTGCATTTCCTTGCTTTACTCCATTTACGCGTACCCAGTTACCAGTAAAGCCTGAACTCCCAACACCAACTGAATTATTCATATCGGTATTTGCTGTTCCAGTGACTGGTTCATACGCAGTTAAGTCAGCCAACCAAACTGCAAACAAAGTGATGTCTTGCGCAACGCCAGGATTATAGGGAAACGAAATAATGGAACCATTGTCAGTCGCACTCCAACCAGCAAAAACAAAGCTTGCTCTAGTTGGTGCCGTTGGGGCAGAAGTAATTGTTCCACCAGTAACAAATGAATCAGCCGTGACCGAACTTCCCCCATTTGAGTTGTATGTAACCGTGAATGATCGATTAGTTGTGACATTCGCTTTACCAGATTCACTACTGGTTGCATAGTTACCAGTGCCAACTGCAGTTAGCGAGATTTGATAAGTGGTGTTATCAGCTAGTGAGCTGTAATCGCTAGTTGTAATCGTCTTAGACATGCCACTTAATCCAGTCAATGTCTGCAACAGAGTTGTGCCGTTTGCGGCGTAAATCCTTAATGTATAGGACGATGCATTAGTTACCGCACTCCAAGAAACAGAGATAGATTTCAGGGTTCCGGTTGTGGCTGAAACTGTTGGAGTCGATGCGTTACTTAGCGTTGCTGCACTAATAGTTATTGTGAAACTACTTGTAGCTGCAGTTCTGTTACCACTATCAGTAACAGTAATTACAAATGAACTCGACCCAGCAGTTGTTGGCGTTCCGCTGATGACTCCAGTTGACGAATTAAGACTTAAGCCAGCCGGTAGTGAGCCAGAAGTAACGGTGAAATCATTTCCTCCACTACCACCTGCTGTTGATAATGTGAGTGAATAAGGAGTTCCTACCGTGCCACTAAGTCCACTTGATGGCGTCGTGATTGACAGATTTGCTGTCCATTGTGAGAAAAGTGTTACATCCGATGATGGTGTGTAACTAGCGCCGGCATCACCAATCTTTGATCCACCCGAACTTGCGGTAAACCAACCATTAGAAATAAATCCAGTTCGAGACAAACTTGATAGCTTGATTGCACCAGATGTGGTTTTTGATGTTGGTGTTGCCGTGCCACCATTGGAGGTATCAAAAGTGACCGTCTTGTAATTAAACGCACCAATCTCTGCTGGGGTTA
>WLEH01000005.1 GCA_009704345.1 Actinomycetota bacterium
AAACTCTCGATGTTCTCCGGGGTGGTGAGATCGGTTTTCACCTCTGTCTTAGAGCGCATAATGGCGAACTGCGTCGGGTCATTTTCCCTATTGACATAGCTGATACATCCCCGGATATTATTCATGAATTTCAGCCGGCCATTCTGGGTGAAATTACCCTCTTCATCCAGGTATTCCTTCTTAAAATCGCTGAATCCTAGATCAATCGCGTTGGGGGAGTTGGGGAACTGGCTGCGAGTACTGTCGGTGGGATCGATGAGAATGTTTAGAAGACGGAGGTACTGCATAGGGGACGTATTATATGGAGTGGCGGTCATAAGAAGAACACGACAGGAGTTCTTGCCGCTGACACGATAGGAATTCTGGATCATTTTTTCTATTGCGGGGGTATCCGGCTTCTCGGCTTCACTGAGGGATTCATTCCAGATGAGATTCTCCGCTTCATCAATAATAATCAGGGTTTTGGAAATAGGATCAGCATCTCCTTTTTTAGCGCGGATTCTCTCCGCGAGGTTAGTGGGTCTAGATCGTGTTTTATTGAACGAGTTGGCTATGTTGGAGAGAGTGCGATATGACATTGGTTCATAGAAATACCCCGGGAGCATCGCATTAATCTGTGCGAGTTGTGTGATATTACCCTGAAAATCACTGGGGATTGGATAATTATTCTTCTGCATCTCCTCTTTAGCTCGGTTGTATTCTATTACGGTGCGGAAACAGGGTGGGGATGTATCCTTGCCAAATATGTTTTTATCGACATCAGATCTAAGAGTGGTCTTGGTGACCCACATGATATCGTAACCCATTTTCTGGAAGGTTGTGCTGACTACGCCGACTGCGGAACAGGTCTTGCCGGATCCGGTGGAGTGCCAGAAATGCATACCTTTTATAGGTGTGAATGGTGTGAAGTATCTTCGAACAAAATTCTGGGTGGGAGTTAAATCCATTGACTTCCCCGGCGCACTTATACAGAGATTCTCCAGTTTAGGAGCCTTAATAAAGTAATCTTTGCCGAAAACACGGTTTACTACCTCGTTGTATTTTTGGTAATCTTTCACCCCCATCAACTCCGTCTCTAATTTCTTAGAAAACTGAAGATCTTCCTCGGGAATCACATTATTTCTCAGGTTATTAATCAGAACTCCCATATCATTGCTTGGAAGTGGCGCCGATTTATTAATCTCTTCTAAACCAATACTGAATCTACTGAATCCGGGTGTCGCTGCCTGGGGTCTCGCGGGACCTACCGGAGGTCTCGCGGGTATTTCCTGTGACCCCTGTGACTCCTGCGATTCTTCTTCAGAATCCTCTTGTGACCCCTGGGATTCTTCCTCATAATCCTCCTGTGACTCCTGTGACCCCTGGGATTCTTCCTCATAATCCTCCTGCGACTCCTGCGATTCTTCCTCATAATCCTCCTGCGACTCCTGATCTGGAATCTCTAGAGGTTCATAGGAATCTATGGAGTCTCTGGATTTAGATTCGAGAGATTCAACTGTGAGCTCGCGACCATCAACTGCCGCCACTTTATTTTCAGCTAACTCCTTCTTAATCTTGCGCTCTAGTCTCGATATTTTATCGCTGAGTTTCTTGCGAATAATATTAGGGTCATTCTCCGATAATTTCTCCTCAATCTCCCGTAACTTCTTCTGTATTAATTTATACTGATTCTCAGTTCTATCTGGTTTCTCCACAGGTTTCTCCACAGGTTTCTCCACAAGTTTCGCCACAGGTTTCTTAACTACAGGAGCAACTGGCTTAGCCTCTACCGCAATATTCACTATATTTCTAGAGGGAATCGCCGGTGATATTCGCGTTCCCGGTGGAATCGCCGCAGCTCTCTCATTATTAATAATATTATCCTCTATAACATAGGCAGGTTCTACACCATCCATAGGTGTAACTGGGTGCATTTTGATCTGTATATCTCCGGAGAGGGGAATTTCACCTGTAATATACTT
This sequence comes from Actinomycetota bacterium, assembly GCA_009704345.1. Classification (GTDB taxonomy): domain Bacteria; phylum Actinomycetota; class Actinomycetes; order S36-B12; family UBA5976; genus AcAMD-5. Next base: position 1,962 of record WLEH01000005.1, read on the forward strand.
ATTTTTCATTCCTGGGTTCTCACCCACATTTATTATCTCCAGACCAGCATCTAAATCCTCCTGATTCACACCGGGTTTACGCCGATTCTTCTCGGTAACATTAAGAAGTACGCGATTTTTCTTAGTCTTATTAATTTTCTTCTTTTTTCCACCACTAAACCCGAAGAGTTTGCTCAGAAAACCGGGTTCCTCTTTCTCTTCTGGTTCGGCATCCACATCTAGACCAATATCGATCCCCGCTTCACCCACAGCATCTTTGCCCTCCTGCGTAGCCGAACTACCAGTCTCATCTATAAGACGTGTCGAATGGAGTGCCAAAGTCATATCCCTATCAACCGCAGCCTCTCTACACGCAGACAGCACATTATCTTCGAATCTCTCTAACTGAATCTTAATCTTAGACATGACATAACTATGAATATTCGAATGATTCTCGAAATCACCCTCATTAACATCCAGATTATACACAAACACCTCCAGCGGCCACCCCCGTTTAGGATCATACTCCAATCCCTTCTGACCACAATATCGCGTGGCTCTGCCGAGAGCCTGCTTGAAGTCAGAGTCGGTGAGAAACGGCTCTACCATATGAATGTATCTGACATCGTAGAGGTCGATACCAGCCTTAAACCGCGAGTCCAGAATGACAAAACGCATACGCTCTCCATGACTATTTCCCTCTGGGCCCCGGGAATTAAACACGGCCTTCACCGCATCCACGTCTTCTTTTAGAAAATCCTGCTCTCCGAAGAGCTTACCCTTAGTAAAAAACCCGAAACTCTTGCGTCTAGTTATATCCCGCTCCACCGGGGCTTTCACCACGAACTTGCCGCCCTCCCTAGAAACAGTACAGTTATAACCGTAGGCGATAAGGGCTGATGCTATTGGGCCAACTCCGATACGTACATTGTTCTGGTCAACATAGATGAAATGTTTGTAGGCTTTGCCGGATTCAGCGTCTTTTTTATCGATATTCTCGATATTCTTGATGAGGGCGTATATTTTGGGGGCTACTATAGGTAAAATATCGCGGAGATTCTTCCTTTTAACCTCGTTGAATTCCGGTTGATCGAACCGGAACTCGTTCTTGTTTATAGAGATATTAGCCACACCACGAATACATTTTATATCATAGGGGTCCGCTTTATTCTTCCGGGGATTCACCTCTGGATTACCCGGTTTCTGCTTATTTTGCCCCGGATTAATTACCTCCGGTTTTACCTCCATTTATAGAATAACACAAATTTCACCATCATCCACCATTCTTCTAGAATTTCAACGGGCGCGCCCAGGCTGACCCCATCGACATTCTTGGTTTTATCACCTCTTTTTTAACCACAGGATGGGGGGTCGGGTGTGACACTAATCTACCGTAAAAATCCACCGAATACGACGGGCGATACAGCGCGGAAGATATAGTTACCCCCGCCACTGTTGCGCCCGGTATTTTAGTATAAGCCGCCTCCGCCGCATCATTCTTTCTATATCCTGCCATATATACACCACCATCTATGTGATCGACCCAGAGGATTTCGCCGTATTTAGAGAGGAAAAGTATGAGTGTGTTGATCTCGGGATATGCGGGGATATCTCCCAGCCATTCGATAGAGAACATGATATTGAAGGGCGTGGCTTCGGTGATTAGGGTGAGTTCTGAGTGATATCGGAGGGGGATTTGTAGGTATATCTGGAGGAATGCGCGGAGTATTTCATCTTTTTCGTGGAAAAAAAACTGATATTCCATTTGAACTAAAAAAAGATGTGTGCTTATTCCCCCCCAACCTAGGGGGTGAAATAAACACACATCTACATACATACAGCGATTTCACACCGATAGTCTACTACTGATAAACCTCTGATGGAGAATTATAACGATTTATTCGTATTCACCATCTGAGTTACCACAATAGGTATCGTCGAAATCGCCGTCGACCATTCTTCCTACGACAATCCCGTAGGAGTCGGTCTTGACAACACCACTACTCTCCTTGATTACATAGTCGCAACCATCAATTACAATTGGACTGTAAATACGGTCGTAACTAATACTTTTCTCATTGTACTTTGACAGTCTCTTTTTAGATCTCGTAATATTAGAATTACGGACTCTACCAGAAACTGGCTTGGCGTCGGGCTTGATTGGCATGATGAAAATTTCGCTGGGGGGGGATTCGCTTTACGACTGAATAACAGTTGTCTAAGACAGGAATGTTAATAGTACAGAAATTGCAAATTCAATTTTATATATATAAAAAATTGACTTCCGTTATATTAATAATCACATAAGGCTGAACTTTAATAAAATGGATCCGAAATCCAATTCTAAACCTATTACGTTATATTATGGTATAGAGACTTCCAGACTCAATCAGATCCTCAAAGACCTCTATGAGCTGTCTATGGGATTTGTATATGAAGACTACGAGAAAGAAGCTCGGAAATACATCCAGAATTCTGCGAAGATTCTAGAGGAACCTGTTGCTACTACTGCGCCAAAGACAAAGAGGTCTGTGAGTATAGCAGACACTGCCGATATTATCATCTCTAAACCCACGGCATCTCGCAAGAAGAAACCGGTGATAACGGAAGAAGCTGCGGTGGAATCGGTGGTGATTTCTACGGAGGACGCGGCGGAAAAACCGGTGGAGATTACTCCTGCTAAGACGGTATGTAAAAAGAAGAAGATGAGTCACATCCCTCATAATATGATTGAGGTTTGGCATGAAGAGATTTCGGGGCAAGTATATCTTGTCGATCGATTCTCTAATGTTTTCACCAATAATCTCGATAATCCAACACTGATCGGGTTTGTTCAAGAGGATAATACCATCGGATATCTAGATGGATATGAAGGATGGTAATATATGCCGGGTATTCTATATAACTGGTGCCACTCCACTGGCGTTTTGTATTCACTCCACTGGCGTTTTGTAATACAATAACTCCACCATTTTACCCGTTTTTTTATCAACCACGAACTCCGAACTCTCACAGATAAACGCGGTTTCCATTAGAAACACGCGATTGTCACAGCCGAAATCCGCATCAATCTTATTCCAATATATCATCCTATAATCCCCTCTCGATAGAAAGAGATTATAGATATCCCGTCCTCCACACACCCACACCCTATGAATATCCTTCAGACTCGCCAAGATACTACCAACCTCTTCCACCGTTCTCGCTCCCAGAACACCCTCCGGTAACCGCTCTGGATGAGTGGTAATAACCAGGATTCTCCTACCGCCATTTAGCACGGATTTCCGACCCATATACTCCCAGGTTTTGCGCCCCATCAATAGGATATTCTGTTTATCTTCGCCGTGAGTGGAGGTAGTTACACGGAAATACTGCATATCCTCGGAGATATTCCAGGGGATAACACCACTGAGACTGATACCGAACTTAGCATCCGTGGCCAATATAATATTGACATCATAGATATCTGACAATTTCATCTTCTTACAATCTCCAGAGGCAATTTATTGTATTTATTGCTTTTATGGTTTATTCTATTTATTGGTACCGCCCGCTCACTCTAGATTACGAATCACATACGTGCGTCGGGTCTTCTTGCGCCCAGTGGCTTTATCGTATCCATCACACACTACCACCGGTTTCAACTTATAGTAGTTACATTTCAGTAGCTGGCGAATCGCATTGATCACGGGGTTCTTCTGTTTAGATGCGTTATTACTGTGGAGACACGTGAGCATATCACTTGAATAATATTTCTTGAGTTGCGGTACGAATGTTCGCAACGAATCGAGATGCGATAGATCCTCTAGATGTGAGCGGTCAATAGAGATGGAGAATAGATTATCCTTATGGACATCGAGCCCGAGTGATCCGAGACATTCATACATTAATCGGGTTTTCTCGACCTCGGGGGAAGGTTCCGCTGCTACACTCTCCGACGACATTTGAATATCCATAAACAAAGATTTTCGCTATTACAAACACAGTAGGTCATCAATAAAATTGATTCGTTCTGCGGATATTGTATTAAAATATAAGATAGTAGATAGTAAAAATAATGACTTCGCTGCCCGGAACCCACGTAATCAAACCGAAGATTATCTCTATCGATGGAGGAATCGGCGCAGGAAAGTCGACTTTACTTGCGAAACTAAAGAAGGATTGCCCGGAATGGAATTTTATCGACGAACCAGTGGACTACTGGATGAAGCTGAAAGACGAAGAAGGTCGATCCATCCTCGAACTCTTCTATAGCGATAAGAAGAGATGGTCGTTTACATTCCAGAATACCGCCTACCTAACTCGGGTGCGTTCCACGTTGAAAGCCATCGAGAACTGGCAGAAACTCTGTGAGGCGGATCCTTCAAAATACGGAAATAATGTATTTATCACCGAGCGATCCGTGGAGACCGACTACAATGTCTTCGCCAAGATGTTACATGACTCGGGACTTCTAACCAAGATTGAGTGGGATATCTATAGACAGTGGTTTCATCATCTCCAGAGTGGATGTGAGGTGGCCGGTATCGTCTATCTCACCACCAACCCGAAGACGTGTAAAGAACGAATCATTGTTCGGGGGCGAGAAGGCGAAGATGATATCAATCTCGACTATCTCACCGATCTCGATAGATACCATAAAAAATGGGTGAGTGAAACCACCATCCCTGTTCTAGAATTTAACACAGACGGAGATAGCACTGCGGCGATCAAAGAATTCATCGATAGTCTATAAACGATCGATGTGATTTCCTCATCAAAACAAGAGTATTATTTTTTAGCACGAGACACTGTTGATCTCGCCGAAGATTTCGTGGTTGATCTCGCGGAAGAAGATACCGTAGATGCCGGACTGGCGGTGGTACTCCTCTTAATCACTATCTTCTTGTTAACTAATCTCGGAGCCGGTGACGCGGATCTAGATGGAGGATCCTCCGCAGATCTAGCCGCAACTTCCGGGTTACTACCTCTAGATTTAATGGGTTCCGAATCAGCCTTCAGCCTCTTACCCGGAATCTTCCGGATCTTCTCCGGCAGATACCTCTCCAGAAGATCATTATACTCTAAACCATACACCATTGATACTCGGAGGAGTACTTCTTTTTTCATAGTGTTCATATTCTCTTGCATCTCCCTGAGAGACTCACGGGATAAATACACCGCTAAATCATCTGCCCCAGACATTTTCCTTTTACTTCAAGACGGTTTCCTTTAATATGCGATACCACTATCGTTGATAGACGATACCACTATCGTTATCATACCTACATAGTATATATTGATATACTGTGTAGTTCAATTTTCGTTTATAGAGGCAAGATCTTCTTATTCTTCTGGTCATACTTACCCACAGCCTCCTGTGTCTTCACATCATAGAGGTTGAACTCCTCGTCAATAAGATAATCCTTCTTGCCAATCTTAATCTGGGTGAGCTCAATCTCATCCTCTCCTCCCTCCTCCTGCTCCTCGGCCACATCCTCCTCAACCTCCACCTCATCCTCGGCCTCAGCTTCTTCCTCTGGAACCTCCACAGGCTTCTCTACCGACTTCTCTACTTTCACCTGTTTCACTGGCGCAGGTGCAGGGACTGGCGCAGGAGCAGCAGCCACAGGAGCTACAAAAGGTTTGGCTGGTGCTGGAGCCACCGGAATAGAGATATCTCCCATCATGCTCTTCATCATCGCCTCAAAAGCATTCTTCATGGTATAGAGATTGGTAAGAGCCCCCTCGAGTCGAGCCTGATTTCCATCGATCGTGGCAATTTCCCTCTCGATGTTTGCCTTCTCCTGCTCCAACTCAACACGACGAGCCTTGAACTGGCTCACCTGAGTCTCAAATGTACTAATTGATGCCTGGATATCCATTTTATTTACTGCTTGAACTTCTCTTTCTTCATACAAACGACCATTTTTTAAGTCTGGACGATCTATGCCACAGTGTTGCGTAGCTGCCTCGTCTCCTTTCCTATAATCACCTCCGCCTTATCGCAATCCACCGACGTCGGCTTCACCACAAAACTAAACTTCTTGAAACTGAAATCCTCATCCGAACTACTAGAACCACAGAAACTCATCGGACCCATATACTTCCTATAGTGATCACCCATATCTCCATCAATACTCATATGCATAAATACAAACTGTGTACCGAAAAACCACGCCCGCGCCGGATCATAATTCTCACCCGGCTTATTAGGCACAGAAACCATAATACTATTTAACCCGGTACTGAATATTTCGTCCATATTACTTCCGGCCAATTTATCTATAGGCTGTAACATGATCTTACTATTTCCCAGTGGCGCCGGAGATATCACACACTTCTTAGGATCACCCAACTTATCCGCCTCATCCAACACATTCGATCCACAGACCACATAGTTCACCATCTCATTCAACGATTTCGACACCGGGAATCGATCCGTCATTATCACTACTCTACCCAATACCTCTGTAATAGAGGTATCGAATAGCACACTATTCTGTGATCCATACTGATTCGGCATCAATAAGCCCGCATTTCCGAACTTCTCCTTGATATACTGCGCCAACTTATTCTCCGGTCCCCTCTTGCCCCCCGTCTTCAACGACAAGAAGATAAATAGCGGATCCTTCAGACCATCACCCGTACTATTTCCCTCCATCTCATTCCGAGCCACCACTATAGCATCGAAAGCATCCTTCACCGACAGCGTATTAGAAGTGAATATCTTATTACCCAGCTCATCTCCTATTGCGATAACCGGCTCCGCCGTAGAATTCAGCGAATCACGGAACACATCCAACCAGATCATCCTCGCACCATTCCGTATCACACCCTTCAGATACTCCGATGACACTATAGGACCATCAGCTGTATATCGCGGTATAGCCGATTTATAAGAAGAACATATGAAATAATCGCTCACCTTATAGGGTTTTTGGGTAATAGGGTCGTAGATCTTCGAGTATTCCGATGAAACCGCTCTCCTCTCCGACATACTCTCCTCATTCGACGCATAATCCGCCATCACATCCGGATGCGCGACATAGATGATAATCTGTATCAACACAAACACCGCTACCGAGATCGCAGCACCATAAGTCGTGTAGCCCAGCAAGACACATATGAAATACACGGTGGGGATCGTCAGTACTAAATTCAGATTATTGAGGAGGAATCGCCCTGTTTTGCTCGCGGGTTGCTTCTCCTGTAAAGAGGTAATATAATCCGGCAGATACATCATTATTATGTAGAATAGCACCATTATCCATAGAATCGGTGACACATATGTATACCCCTTCACAACTCCGGTGGTAATTGTGCCCCATATTTCTGCTATTCCCATTTATACAAAAACAGATAATAGGATAACACACTATTTACTGACCGGCAACCCCGCGCCCTTACTACGGGATACCAGATCATTCCACTGCGCATTAATCTCGTCCAACTTACCTTTGTTGGCCTTCATCTCCTTCTTTCGCACAATCTCATCTTCGATCTTCTTCACATTATAGTACGTCTCCTCCGTGGCGTTCGTCTCTTTTATCTCCTTATAGAACTCCTGATGATTCTCGATAATCCGCCTCACTGACACGATATCCGTATAGACATGCCGTGAGTAGTCCACCTTCTCCGTGAGATACATGATCGCCACAAAGAAGAGACCGCGTTTCTGCTTCTTAGTCCTGCCATTGAAATTCGAACAGTAGATCTCGAACAGATAGTTGAGTTGCTCACTCAGTAACGGATTCCTCCTCCTTCTTGTCTCATACTTGAGAACATCCCAGATCAACCAGACTATATCTCTATAGAACTTCGGATCCACCTGATCCACATCCCGCTCGTCACACTCATATTTCCGCTCTTTCTTGATGACACGCTTCTCCCACTCTATCAACCACTGGATCCACCGGGCAGCATTCTCGCAATCTTGAACCAGATGACTCACCGCATTCGCCAGCTCATTAATAGGGATAATCAGCTCGGGGGGATCACGAGGTTTAATAATATGATCCACCGCCTCGGTGTCCTTCGCACGACAGTGCGATGTAACCTCTATAAGATCGAACATTCGATCCTTTAATGTCGGGCGCTTCACCCCCGGACGCTTCCGCGAATACGCCATTATCGCCGTCAATTCACACAGTATCCTTCTAGATGTAAGATTATTGCGGATTTCTAGAGGTGTATACTGATATTCCTTCTTAATAATCTCGAATTCTTTCATACGAATGAAAAAATACTTGGGGAAATTCGGATTGGCTGTATTGATCCAGTTTATATAGAAGTTGAGGTAGATCTCGAATAACTCATCTATCATGCCGGAACAGTGGAGCTCAGCGGTCCAATGCATAGCGCGATCTACATCACCCGAATACATCGATTCCACGGTAGCCTTGAACACGTCGGTCTTTTTGTATAAACTGAATGTGGTGTCGCGAAAGAATTCGGGTGTTCTCACATCTCTCAAAAATACATTCTGTTCTTTCGTTTCCATGATTTTATTTATCGAGATCTTAATAAAATGGAAAATAATTACTTCGTCATTTTCCTCGGTGTACTAATATTCATCTACATTCTAGATAGAGTCATCGACTGGCTCTCCGCCCCGCCAACCACATCCGAAAACTTCACATCCAACGGCGGTAATACTCCTCCAACCGCCCTCCCGCCCGTCCAGAAAGAACTGGTTATTACCAATAATAACCAGATATACGATCGATTCTACTCCAAAATCTACGACAAAATCCTTTACACTCCCCGCAAAAATGAATTCGAGCTAGAAGACATACGCCAGCGGCATCTCTCCAAATATAAGCCACAGGATGTTGCTATTCTAGATGTCGGATGCGGAACCGGGCATCACTCCACCGAACTCGCCAAAAAATACCGGCGAATTGTTGGTCTAGATAGCTCATCTGCTATGCTAGAACAGGCGCGAAAACTCCCGGGGGCAGACAAAGTAGAATGGGTCATTGCCACCGCCGAAGACTCCGACTCTTTCGGTCCCGGCGAATTCACCACTATTATGTGCCTGTATTTTACTATCTACTATATCAATCGCCCACAATTCTTCATTAATGCGAACAAATGGCTAAAGAAAGACGGATACCTCGTCATTCACGTCGTCGATCCCAAAAAATTTGATCCTACTCTCGACGTGGCTTCGCCATTCCCCGCATTTTCCATACAGAAATACTCTAAAACCCGGGTGATAAATACGAATGTGGTGTTCAATAAGATGGAATATGAGAGTAAATTCATCGAAAATGGGGAGGAAGGGGCGAATTTCGAGGAGATTTTTACCGATAAACAGGGGAAATTCCGGCGAACCCAGACTCATCAACTGAAAATGCACAGTATCGACCGCATAGTCGGGGAGGCCGAAGGAGCTGGATTCAAACTCATCGGCAAAACGGATATGGTTCGATGCGAATTCGAATACCAATATCTTCTATATTTCACTAAAAAATAGGAACGTCATAAAAATTGATATTCTATCTCGTTTTAAAATAATTGGCTGCTCTATACTAGAAAGCATACCTACTACTAAACCATACAATGGACGAATCTAAGATTAAGTGCCATAAGTGTTCGAAACGTGTCGGCATTTACCGCATGAATTGCGGATCCTGTGGGCACGATTTCTGTATGCTTCATCGTCTAGAATCAGCACATTGCTGTTCTGCCAAAAATGTGATCCGCGAAGAAGATAAACAGGAGACCACCGTGCGCTTCCAACCACTCCGCGAAAAAATACAGAAGATATAATGATAATCTCCTCGGAAAATATCATTATAATTACGTGTGATCATGCGATGTTATCTTCGGGAACATCTCACGATGTTATCTTCGGGAACACCGGAATATTTTGCCTGTAATACATCACAATTTTTTGTAATTTCTCTGCCGATTTGATTCGAATACACACCTTTGTATCCGGTCCCCCCATAATTTTTTCGTGGAATGCCGTCCAACCTCGAATATAACTATACCGCATTATATAGGCAGTATCGTCACCTATATAGAGATTCACGGATTCAAATCTCGGTATATCCTCCGGCTGTTCTATAGTAATGCTCTGGTATTCATAGGAAACACATGTTGTTAGATGACACTGGTACTGACATAACGCAATTTCCTCTAAACCTGGCTCGTAGATTACGTCGGTAATCTCCTCGGACATTTATGCTCATATTACGAGAAAATGTTTACATAATCTCGTAATTCTAGAAGACAGTCAGTTATCTAACAAGACCCGGGATTTGGCTATAGAGTGCCACACCCTGTCGAAACTTGTTCTCCACATTAATATAGTATGTCACCAGATCCGTCTGAACATTCAGAATCAACGCATCCAGATAACCAACACCGCCCTTCACCAAATCCGTATGAATACAGATCAACTCGCTCCCATCCACCGCTTTCTTTTTAGCCTCTTGCCAATCCGCATCCAACTTCTTAGAATCTATAGTACCCTGTAATATCATCTCCGCCTTCTTTCTATTAATCTCCAGAGTAAAATGAGGATTCGGTGCGAAATCAGCGAGGGTATACTTCCCAGCAACATTCTTCTTAGCACCCTTCTTAACAAAATGAAGATCCGACAGAGATTCCACCACCCGCCCAACATCACCACCCTTATCTCCCGTTATAGTCGTGGCATGAAACTGCTTCAAATTAAACGGACATACATAGGGGAAATCCTTGGTTTTACCGGCGATCTTAATGTATTCCTCGCCGGTCATAAATAGTTTCGCCAGATGAGTCTGCATATTAATGCGATTTCTCCTATTGAGTTCCGCCATCTCATCCACTATCACCTTAATTTTTCCCACGAGGGTCCGCAAACCTGAATTGCTGTTAATAGGTGAATTGAGTACGACCTGATTATTGGCGACATTACCTTTAATGTTTCGCGTATTATCACTGAATGTGGAGCATATCGCATCTAGATATGGGGTGACATTATAGTCTTTATCCCCGATCTTGTCGCCATCCGCCATTTTCGTGGAGGAAGATGTGTTTACATTGAGAGTGGGTCTACCAGCGGATGTTTTCTCCATCTGTCTCGCAAACACATTGAACATCTTCACTATGTTCTGCCGAGATTTAGTGCGAATATCCTGATTATTAATACTATCACTCAGTAATAGAATCTCCTCAAACCCGGGGATATTCTTAATCTTCACCGTCTTTCCCATTAGAAGACTGAAATTCGGCATGGGAGTAGTCACACCATTCTCCGCAGATGTCCTCGATGTACACAGCGGAAATTCTACCCCAGTACTACCGGTTTCCATCAACAAATCCCTGCGCTGTTTAGACATATTCGGCGGCTTAGTATCCCTCTTAATATTTGCAGTCTTCTCCGTTGTCTCCGCAGTCCTCCTCCAGATATTCAAGGTATCTATAAGACGATCGAATATTTTCCAGTCTAATTTATGTTGCGACTGGGCGGAAATCACGGGGGGTTTCAGGGAGAATCTAGTATTAGATAGACATTTAGCAAAGGGGTTTTTTATATCGAATTCACTCACCGAAGAATCATACACCTTTCTGTCGATCAACTTCGGATTGATATTATCGTTAATAGCCAGGTATATCGCGGCATACACCCGCATAATTTTAATGAAAAAGTTGGCGACATTCTTACAGAATTCATTCTTCTTGTCACCCTGTAGATTATTGATATCCGGGCGCACCGTATCAATATACTGTCTAGAAAGATAAACCAGATTATTCTCGGGCGTCAGAGGAGTATTATTCGGATTCGGCAGTACAGTATGAAGTGGCATAGTATTCAGCGACCTGCGCATTATGTTCTCGAGATATAGCGTGTATTTACCGCATTCATCCGGAGACACGATATTAATCATGTCATTCATATCCGTGTTTCGCACTATAAAGTCGGTGACACTGAGATACAGTCGCTCAAGTCTTTCTTGTGCTTCACTGGAGATATTACTTGACTGTGTCCCACCCATTTATAGATGAATGAGATATCATGCCGCGCAATTTATATCACAATGATCGGCGAATTCCCACCCCCCGCGGTTCTACCCCCTCAATCCATCTTCAATCCTCTATAAATGGGTAACAAAATATCGTCGGAAACCCTCCTCACTTTCGACTACATTCCCAGCTATAGATCGCCGGAGTACATCTACGAGAATATAATAACAAGCCGCGATCCCCTCGATCTTGATTCATTGCTCTCTCGCGACTCTCTCAACCCCGATTGCTCCGCCGTCTGGGCATTCATGACCCTCCTCGCAGCATCATTTCCATCTATTAAACTCCCGGCCGCCCCCGAAATGCGCGATATCATTCTTCGCTCCAAATATTCGCCCCGCGGTCTAGAAAAACAAGTGGTGCGCTATCTTACCATTCTAGACTGCTTCGAAAACCTCGACAAATTCGATATCACCGATGGCACCATCACCCAGTACTACACTATTACCCCCGAGAGCATCACCGGAGAACTCAAAGCCGGACACCTCATCGCCACCGGTCTACCCATCTACAGCAACTTCTTCAAAGATCCCGTCGTTAATGACACCAAAAAAGGCGACAAAATGATGGGGGTCATCCATGCTATCATCTATGGGTTCTGCCCACTCAAAAACGCTTATCATGTCCATCTCCCATTTGGACCTTCCTATTTCGATAATGGCGATATCTGGATCGGAAGAGAATTCGCCGCCAAAAACCTCCACGAATCCTGGGTTCTAGAAAGCATCAAAATCAATAAAGGCGGCGCCACAGCCAAAAAACAATTCGTCCTACCCACCGGCGATCGCATCGAATCCGTCAGCAAAATACAACGACAATACGGTGCAATCATGTAGCTGTCACTGCGCTCCCTATAAAATTGATAGCAGCGTCCCCACGGACTAATACATTTAAATGACCTAAGGCTGTATAAGAACTTCGCGTGATTGTTTAGGTAATATTCGGGAGAACACATAGATTTTGTTGTATTCTCCCGGTTAAAATGTCGAGGAAGGTGTCACGGAGTTCAGAGGCCCAGCGTCTGCGTCTAACTATAGATGAGTCAGTATATACTAGTGCGCGCGAGATATTAAGTAGTCTAGAGATGATAGCGCCTGATGAGCGTGATTCGCCATGTTCCGCCGAAATTCAAGAGGAAACCGCGGCGTCTGCGAGCGATGTAATTATTGGCGCCGACGAGCCATCGGACGAAGACATGTTCCAGTGTGTAGATTGCCGGGCTAATGATGTACTGGATATCGAGGGATTCGTTACCTGTAGACACTGTGGTCGCATAATTACCCGGAAACTAGATCTCACCGCCGAGTATCATTACTATGGTAATGACGACGGTAAATCTAGCGACCCCTCTCGGTGTGGTCTGCCGACTAATCACCTATTGCCTATGTCATCTCTCGGCACAGTTATGGTGGGTTCGGCGAAATCCTATACGATGCGAAAGGCGAAACAGCATCACGCCTATAATTCGATGCCCTCTAGAGAGCGCGACCTGTACAAGGTGTTCGCCGATATTACACTCCGCGCGGTATCCAATGGTATCCCGCAGTCAATTATAGAGGAAGCAAAGGAGATATACAAGCATCTGGCGGAGACGCAGGTGTTCCGTGGGTCGAATCGCAAGGGACTAATTGCGTCGTGTATTTACTATGCGTGTAAGAACAAGCATGTCCCGCGATCTGCGAAGGAAATCGCGGAGATCTTCAATATTGATGTGGGGATCATGACGCGAGGCTGTAAGAATATGGCCGAGATTATGGGGGACACGGTGAAACTGGAGCTAGATACATCGCGATCCAGCGATTACATCGGGAGATACAGTTCGATCCTCTCTATTAATGATTCATTCTATGTGGAGTTGGCGAAGATCATCTCGGAAAGAATCGATGCCTATGGAATCTCGCCGGAGAATACCCCACCTTCGATGGCGGCGTCGATCATCTATCTGGTTGATCAGGTGTTCAAACTGGGCATTCCTATAAAGGATGTCAGTACCGCATGTGGAACATCGGCGGTTACCATCTCTAAATGCTATAGAGTGCTAATGGAACACATAGATCTGATTATCCCCAAGAAAATACTGGAACATCCGGAAGTGAAAGAGAACATTGATCGATTGCGCGAAACCACAAAATAAGTGGAACATTATAAATGAGCAGCGTCAAGTTCAATATATCTCCCAATGAAATCGCTGGACATATATTCACCGTCTATATCCTCTCTAATCAACGTGCTGGATTTGGCACCGCTATTAAAACGATACATGGAAAAATCGGGGGTGGAAAACCCGTCGAAAAAATAGATAGTGTTACATCCAGTCTTACACCCGATTCACCCGAACTCACCGCATTCAATGAATTCATCGCCGACTACAACAGAACTACTTCGCCTGATCAAAGAGCCGGATACACTACCGCCATAAAACGCGCCGTGGAACTCATCGATCTCTTTGAGAAACCAGCCTCAGCCTAACTCGTGATAACATACTCCATTTTTTATAGAAAATAGAGTGTGAATTAATATGAATCCCGATGGGACATAAGCGCATCCACACGGCCTTACGCAGTGTAATTATAAACTCGATAAGGCATTCTTTTGGTGTTTTCTTTGGTTGCGATATTGAATCCAATTCTTTTATCAAGAGGATTGATCAAGCACGTGGTATTATTAGGACACGAGCAGTTATCCCCAGCAGCCTGTTTCGCAGTAAGTACCAGCCCATTCTTTACCGCCGTTATGTTTCTTGTGAGTTCCGGTCGGGGTGTGGGCATATGTAGATTATTATATAGATCCGATGAGGGTTTCACGCCGTATTTCCGGGGGATCTCCGAATCATTTGCCAGAGGTCGAGTAATTCCATAGAGATCACTCTCATCATCCACATTTCTTGAATACTTTTCATATGGAGCATCGCCCGGGATGAAGGCATTCTTCGGGATATTCTTCTCGCTAGTCATGGATAATGGCGGGGGGATCTTCGGGAGATCGCGGCTGGAAATATAGGGTTTCACCTGCTCCGCGCGCACATCCCGCTTCTGTTCTATATAGATGTCGGGGTACATCCTCTTGTTAATAAGTGTTACGTCCCGGAAATTACCGAGACAC
>WLEH01000050.1 GCA_009704345.1 Actinomycetota bacterium
CCTTGAAGCCAACCTGGCCTGATGATGACCAAGAAATTACCGCGCCAGATGGATCAGTAATTGAAACAATGGTGTTGTTGAACGTGCTCTTGATATGAGCTTGTCCTTGCGCAACATTTTTACGTTCTTTTTTACGAAGTTTTTTACCGGCTGACTTTCCAGCTGCGGTCTTAGTGGTTTTAGTTGCCATTTAGTCAGTCCTTACTTCGTTGCAATCTTCTTGCCAGCAACCGTCTTGCGAGGTCCCTTGCGAGTGCGGGCATTGGTATGAGTGCGCTGACCACGAACTGGCAAACCTTTACGATGACGCATGCCTTGGTAGCTCTGAATTTCAATCTTGCGACGAATGTCAGCTGTTACTTCACGTCGAAGGTCACCTTCAACTTTGAAGTTTGCTTCAATGTAATCACGAAGCAGCGATAACTGATCATCGCTCATATCTTTAACTCGAAGATCTGGTGAAATACCAGTTGCCTGCAACATTTGTGCGGCTCGAGTACGGCCAATGCCGTATACATAAGTAAGTGCGACCTCTAGGCGCTTATCGCGCGGGAGATCAACACCAATGAGTCGTGCCATGGGCGGTTACTCACTTTCGTTAGCAGAGGTATCTGGTCACGAATGTTGTCCTACCCGCCCGGGTAAGCCTTCGCCTCTGACAAAGGGTTCGTCTGTTTTGTTGGCACGCAACAGGGTCGAACATTCGTGTGATCACAATCGGGTTGATTGTGACTTATTTAGTTTTTAGCCTTGACGCTGTTTGTGACGTGGATTTTCGCAAATCACCATCACCCGGCCGTGACGACGAATGACTTTGCACTTGTCGCACATCGGCTTAACACTTGGTTGTACCTTCATAAAGCTCTTTACCTCACTTGTAGCGGTAGATGATCCGCCCGCGAGTTAGATCGTATGGACTTAACTCCACGATCACTCGATCATCAGGAAGAATTCGAATGTAATTCATTCGCATCTTCCCACTGATATGGGCAAGAACTTTGTGACCATTATCGAGTTCTACGCGAAACATTGCGTTCGGTAGCGCCTCTAAAATGGTGCCTTCCAGTTCAATGGCACCGTCCTTTTTGGACACTCTGCCCTCTCACTTTCTAGCGTTTACACCGGCAGTTCACGCTGGGATTAGCAGCGCAACGGAAGGTGAATCTTACGGGTGGGGCGATTTCCCCCACCCAGTGGGTCCGGTTAGCTCGCCACTAACTGGTTTAGTCGGGCTCTAACCTGCTCAATCTCCCCCATGCCATCGACCGCTTTGAGCAGGCCGCGGGCCCGATAGGCCTCAATTAATGGCGCCGTCTGTTCGCCATACACCTCAAGCCTTCGGCGAATCACATCTTCGGAATCGTCTGTTCGGCCCTGTTGGGCGGCGCGCTGCACCAATCGGCTGACCACTTCATCAATATCCACCGTTAACTCAATTACTAGATCAACCTTGCTGCCTAGTTTCTGCAATATCGCATCCAACTCAGCCACCTGGGCAACTGTTCTTGGATATCCATCCAGCAAGAATCCTGCTGCCGCATCGCTTTGCGCTAATCGGTGCTTAACCATTTCATTAGTAACGGTATCTGGCACATATTCACCAGCATCCATGTATTTTTTGGCCAGCAAGCCAAGTTCAGTTTCAGCCGAAACATTGCTGCGAAAAATGTCACCAGTTGAAATGTGAGGAATGCCAAGTTGGCTAGCCAAACTAACCGCTTGCGTTCCTTTTCCGGCGCCCGGTGGGCCCATCAGAACGATGCGCATTAATTAACCTAAGAAACCTTCATAGTTACGCTGTTGCAATTGAGCTTCAACTTGCTTCACGAAGTCCAACCCAACACCAACGATGATTAGCAAGCTGGTACCACCAAATGCAATCTGCGTACCAATGCCCATTGCATTAAATATGAAGTAAGGAATGATCGCCACGATCATCAGATAAGTAGCGCCGGCAGTTAGTAGTCGATTTAACACAAATCGCAAATAATCTGCTGTTGGTTTTCCGGCACGAATACCTGGAATAAAGCCGCCATACTTCTTCATATCATCTGCCACATCATCAGGGTTGAACGTAATTGAGACGTAGAAAAACGCGAAGAAGAAAATCATTAAGGCATAAGTGATCGCATAAGTTAAAGATGTTGAATCAGAAAGATTTCGCGAAATCCATTGCGCCCATTCGGCTGATGAACCAGAGAGTTGAGTAAACAGCACAGGCACATATAGCAACGAGGAAGCAAAGATAACTGGAATAACGCCGGCCATATTTACTTTTATTGGTAAATAAGTGCTGGTGCCACCGTACATTCGGCGACCAACCATGCGCTTGGCATATTGAACTGGAATTCGACGTTGACCTTGCTCCACAAACGCCACAACCACAATCAATCCCAACGCTAGCGCCAACACCACGGCAAACTGCCAGAAGCCATTACCGCGAAGCACGCCCCATAGCTGACCTGGCAGCGGGGAGATAATTGATGCCAAAATCAAAAGTGACATACCGTTACCAACGCCGCGATCGGTGATTAATTCACCAAGCCACATCACAACTGCAGTTCCAGCAGTCAACGTAATTACCATAACCAGCAAGATGCCAATTGAAGTATCTGGAATTAGCGCCAAATCACAGCCTTGCAACAACGCACCCGGGGTGCGAGCTAACGCAACAATTGATGTTGCCTGCAGAATTGCAAGACCGATTGTGACGTATCTGGTGTATTGGGTAATTACTGCTTGACCTGACTGGCCTTCTTTCTTGAGGGCCTCAAGTCGTGGAATTACCACAACTAATAACTGCAAAATAATGCTTGCGGTGATGTAAGGCATGATGCCTAATGCAAAGATGGAAAGTTGTAGCAGCGCGCCACCACTAAAAAGATTAATCAGCGAATAAAGGGTGTTGTCCTGCACTAACGCCACGCATTGTTGCACTGCGTTGTAATCAATGCCTGGCGTTGGCATTACTGCACCAAAGCGATAAATCGCGATCATGCCCAGCACAAAAAGCAACTTCTTTCGCAGATCTGGGGTGCGAAATGCGTTTGCGAATACGCTTAACATGATCTCAACCTCTCGTTTTAGCTAAGTACTTCGGCTTTTCCGCCCGCAGCAGCAATTTTTGCAACCGCAGTGTCGGAGAATTTATGAGCTGACACCGTCAGCGCCACATTGATATCGCCATTACCTAGCACCTTAACTGGCTCACCCTTGCGAACCAAGCCAGCACGCACTAGGTCGGTGATTCCAACTGCTCCGCCTTTTGGAAATGCCGCATTTAGATCTGCCACATTAACTACCTGGAACTCAACTTTGAATGGATTTTTAAATCCCTTCAATTTTGGTAAGCGCATGTGTAGCGGCAGCTGGCCACCTTCGAATCGAGCTGGCACCTGATAGCGAGCCTTTGTACCTTTAGTACCACGGCCTGCCGTCTTGCCCTTTGATGCTTCACCACGACCAACACGGGTCTTGGCAGTTTTTGCACCTGGGGCCGGACGTAGATGATGAACCTTGATAGTCATATCTACTTAACCTCCTCTACTCGAATCAAGTGCGCAACTGCACGCATCATGCCTCGAAATTCTGGCTTATCTTCCTTGATGGAAACATCGCCAATCTTGCGTAAACCTAATGAGCGTAGCGTCTCACGCTGTGCTTTAGTGCCAGCAATATCTGACTTAACCTGCGTAATTTGAAATTTCGCCATGATTACTTAGTTCCTGTTCCAGCAGCTTGTGCCTTTAACATTGCAGCAGGCGCTACATTCTCAAGTGGCAAGCCACGACGAGCGGCAACAGTTTGTGGTAGCTCAAGCAACTTTAGTGCCGCAACGGTGGCATGAACCACGTTAATTGCGTTATCGCTACCTAGTGACTTGCTCAATACGTCAGTGATGCCAGCACACTCCAACACGGCACGAGCGGCACCACCGGCGATCACACCAGTTCCAGGGGCGGCAGGTCGCAGTAACACCACACCAGCTGCTGCTTCACCAGTAACTGGGTGCGGAATGGTTCCTTGAATTCTTGGCACTTTAAAGAAACTCTTCTTTGCTTCTTCAACTGCTTTTGAAATTGCCTGTGGTACTTCTTTAGCCTTGCCGTAGCCCACACCAACTTGACCTTCGCCATCGCCAACCACCACAAGTGCGGTGAAGCTAAAGCGTCGACCACCTTGAACTACCTTGGCAACACGATTGATCGCAACTACGCGCTCTAAGTGATTGCTCTTCTCAGCACCGCCACGCTCGCCACGTCGTTCCCGACGATCATTGCGCTCTGGACGCTCGTTTGTTGTCATTTCTTTTTCTTTAGTCATCATCATCGTTTCTTAGAGGGCCAGTCCAGCATCGCGAGCACCATCAGCAACTGCTGCTACGCGGCCGTGATAACGGTTGCCAGCGCGATCAAATACCACTTTGGTGATGCCAGCAGCTTTGGCGCGAGATGCCACCAACTTGCCAACTTCAAATGCCAAATCAGTTTTCTTGCCAGCGGCTTTGCGCAAATCTGCTTCCATCGTCGATGCGCTAACAAGTGTCTTGCCAACAGTGTCATCCACAATTTGAGCTGTCATGTGTCGCAATGAGCGAGTTACCACTAGACGTGGCATCTGCGCATCGCCGCTAATTCGCTTGCGAACTCGAAGGTGACGCTTCTTGCGAAGTTTGGTCTTCTTAGCAGTGTGCTTACCGGATGCAGTAAAAGTACTCATGCCTTCTTACCAGCCTTTCCAGCTTTGCGACGAATAACTTCGCCTTTGTATTTGACACCTTTAGCCTTGTATGGATCGGTTTTGCGTAGCTTGCGCAATTTAGCTGCAGTTTCGCCAACTAGTTGCTTATCAATGCCTGAGACATGAAGCAAAGTTGGTGATTCCACGGCAAACGTGATGCCTTCTGGCGCAATGATTGGAACTGGATGGCTGTAGCCAAGCGAAAATTCCAAATCTTTACCTTTTGCGGCGACTCGATAACCGGTACCAGAGATCTCCATAGTTTTGGAATAACCATCAGTTACACCGATTACCATGTTGGCAATCAAGGTACGAGTTAAACCATGTAATGACTTAGCTACTCGCTCATCATTTGGTCGGTTTACCGCAATTGAGCCATCATCGTTTTTAGCAACTGTGATTGGTGCGGCAACAGTGTGGCTAAGCGTGCCCTTCGGACCGGCAACTGTTACTAAATCACCAGCAATAGTGACAGTGACGCCGTTTGGAACAACGACTGGATTTTTACCAATACGACTCATCACATACCCCGCTTACCAGACGTAGGCAAGGACTTCTCCGCCTACGCCTTTCTTTGCAGCTTGCTTATCAGTAAGCAAGCCCGATGAGGTGGAGATGATGGCAATACCTAGGCCACCTAGAACTTTTGGTAATTCAGTTGACTTGGCGTACACGCGCAAACCAGGCTTGCTAACTCGACGAACGCCAGCAATGGATCGCTCACGGTTAGGGCCGTACTTCAGATCGATAGTTAGTGTTTTACCAACTTCAGCATCTTCAGTCTTGAAGCCTGCGATATAACCTTCATTCAACAGAATTTGTGCCAACCCCTCCTTCATTTTGGAGTGCGGCATCGACAACGTATCGTGATGTGCGGAATTTGCATTTCGCACTCGCGACAACATGTCGGCGATTGGATCGGTCATGGTCATGGCCGTTTATCTCTTTCCTGCTGCGGTATCCGATTGCATTTCAATCAGACCTACAACAAAGTTGTTTACCAACTGCTCTTGGTGATACCAGGTAGTTCACCACGATGTGCCATCCCGCGGAAACGAACACGAGAGACACCAAACTTTCGGAGGTAACCGCGTGGACGTCCATCCACAGTGTCACGATTGCGCAATCTGGTAGCCGAAGCGTTGCGTGGTTGCTTCTGCAACTCGGCGACAGCTGCTGCCTTTTGATCAGCAGTAGCAGTTTCGCTTTTCACGATTGCTTTCAGCTCAGCGCGACGTTTGGCATAGCGCTCAACTACTTCTTCGCGCTGTAAGTTGCGGTGGATCTTGCTTAGTTTTGCCATGATTTATGCCTCTTTAAACGGGAAGCCAAAGCTGCGAAGCAACTCTCGGCCTTCCTCATCAGTAGTTGCGGTAGTAACGATGGTGATATCCATGCCGCGGACACGATCAATCTTGTCCTGCAGAATTTCATGGAAAACGCTCTGCTCAGTTAAGCCAAAGGTGTAATTGCCATGGCCATCGAACTGCTTTGGCGACAAGCCACGGAAGTCACGAATACGAGGTAGCGCTACTGAAAGTAGGCGATCCAAGAATTCCCACATTCGGTCACCACGCAATGTTACGTGTGCACCAATTGGCATTCCTTCACGCAGTTTGAACTGCGCAATTGATTTGCGAGCACGATTAACTAGTGGCTTTTGACCTGAGATTGCAGTTAAGTCGCGGATTGCGCCTTCAATCATCTTGCTGTCGCGTGCTGCATCGCCCACACCCATGTTAATCACGATCTTCACTAGTGTTGGTGTTTGCATCACGTTCTCGTAGCCAAACTTTTCTTTCAAGCTTGGTGCGATCTCAGCGCGATACTGCTGCTTTAGTCGAGGTAATGTCTTAGTACTCATTACAGTTCCTTACCTGATCGTCGCGCGATGCGAGTGGCACGAGTTGATTCATAAGTGCTGCCATTGCTGCGAGTCTTAGTTACCGTTTCGCGCTTCTTTGCAACTCTGGTGCCGCGGTTATCCTTAGGATCAACCACCATCACGTTAGACACATGTAATGGTGCTTCCTTAGTTTGAATGCCGCCGGTGGTGCCGCCACGAGTAGTTTGACCTACTTTGGTGTGGCGCTTCACTCGATTAACACCTTCAACAATGATGCGCTCTTTCTTGATGTCAACGGAAAGCACTCGACCGGTAGCACCCTTGTCTTTGCCGCTGATCACCTGAACTGTGTCACCCTTTTTAACGTTAAGCGCCATGATTACAACACCTCCGGAGCAAGTGAGATGATCTTCATGAATCGCTTGTCACGAAGTTCGCGAGCAACCGGACCGAAGATACGAGTTCCCTGTGGTTCGCCATCACCTTTGATGATCACAGCTGCGTTCTCATCAAATCGAATGTATGAACCATCTGGCCGACGAATTGACCGAACAGTTCGTACAACTACTGCCTTTACGACCTGTCCTTTTTTAACTGAACCGCCAGGTACGGCATCCTTAACTGAGCAGACGATGATGTCGCCCACACCGGCATAACGACGAGAGGATCCGCCCAGCACTCGAATGCAGAGCAATTCTTTTGCTCCAGTGTTGTCAGCGACTCTTAATCGCGACTCTTGCTGTATCACTTCTTACTCA
>WLEH01000051.1 GCA_009704345.1 Actinomycetota bacterium
AAGTGCTAGGCGTCAAGTTTGCTACGAAATAACTTAATCATGATTGAACCAGTTAATGCAGTAATCAAGACATAAGTCATTACTATCGGTAAAAGTTGGTCTGCAAATGGTGCGCTGAGCGCAAGCCCGGCAATTACAATTGAGAACTCGCCGCGAGGAGTCAAAAAAGCGCCGATGCGAAGCCAGCTCATGGGATCAGACATACCTGCTGCCATGTGTTTGGCCAAAATGAATTTTCCAGCGATACCGAGTCCAGCAAGTAATAGCGCAATTGGAAATACCGTAATTATGTCGGCGGGATTTGTAATTAACCCAAAGAACAGGAAAAACAATGCTGCGAAAAAATCTCTAAGTGGGGAGAGCCGAGCGCGCGCTACTGCAGCAACATCACCTGAAAGCAATAGTCCGACTAAGAAAGCAGCAATAGCACCAGAAACTCCAGCTAGTTCTGCTAATCCAGCAAACAGTAAAGCCGCCCCAAAAACGGTAAGTAACAAACCAGTTGCATTTTGTGTGTTTAAGAAATTAGAAAGAAAATGTTCACGCTTGATACTTAAGAGCAGAACCAATCCAATAACTACTAATGCGACAGAAACTGAAATCACGCCAACTAATACGCCGGCAGCCGAAATGACAGCGCTGGCGATAGGCAGATAAGGCGCAAGCGCCAAATCTTCAAATACCAATACGCCAACAACACGTCTTGCGGTTTCGGATCTTCGAAAGCCAGACTCACGAATTAACTGTGCAGCAATACCGGAGCTAGAAACATAAGTTATTCCGCCCAACACAATCGCGCCAACAACACCCCAACCGAGCATCAGTGCAACTATTGCTCCAGGTATGGCATTTAGTAACAAGTCATAAACACCAGAGCGCCAATCCAACTTTAATGAGTCAGCGATCTCTCGTGCCGAATACTCTAAACCGAGCAAAAGCAATAACAAAATTGCACCGATCTGTGCCCCTATGAGCAGAAAGTCTTCACTTAAGCCAACTCCAACAATTCCACCATCACCGAAAGCAAGCCCCATGCCAATAAAGAAAGGCACTACAGAAAGTCGATACTTTGTTGCTACGAATGCCAAAATGCCAAGCAGCAATAAAATTCCGCCCATCTCAGCCAAAATGAGTGGGTCAAAGCCGACTGGATTAGCTTGTGGAATCACTACCAATCTGGCTTCGATATTTGACATATCGGTAGTTTACGACAAAGCAGAGTTAGGAGTTCGCTCGCTTAGCTTTGTTAGTAGCACGAGCACGATCATTCTGGTCCAGCAAGACTTTGCGGATTCGCACCATGGCCGGTGTAACTTCAACGCACTCATCCTCGCGGCAGAACTCCAGTGCTTGCTCCATGTTCAATCGCTTTGGTGGGATTAGTCGCTCTGCGTCATCGGAGCCAGAGGCGCGCATATTGGTTAACTTCTTTTCCCGAACTGCGTTTACATCCATGTCATCAGCACGCGCATTCTCACCAACAATCATGCCTTCATAAACTTCCATGCCTGGCTCCACGAATATGGTGCCACGTTCTTGAAGTGAAAAAATTGCATAGGAGGTAACAGCGCCGCGACGATCAGAGACTAATGAACCAGTTGGCCGGAATTTGATCTCGCCATGCCAAGGCTCATAACCATCAAATACGTGGTGCAATAGGCCAGTACCGCGAGTTTCAGTTAGAAATTCAGTTCTAAATCCAATCAAACCTCGGGATGGCACTCGATAATCCATGCGCATCCAACCTGAGCCATGGTTAACCATTTGTTCCATTCGACCTTTGCGAAGCGCCATCAATTGCGTAATAACACCTAAATACTCTTCCGGTGCATCAATAGTTAAGCGCTCCATCGGTTCATTAAGTTTGCCATCAACCATTTTGGTAACAACTTGAGGTTTGCCAACAGTTAATTCAAATCCTTCGCGGCGCATCATCTCAACAAGGACAGCAAGTTGCAGTTCGCCTCGTCCTTGAACTTCCCAAGTGTCAGATCGTTCAGTATTTAATACCCGCAATGACACGTTTCCAATCAATTCTGAATCAAGTCGATTCTTTACCAAACGTGCTGTCAATTTTGTGCCAGATTGACCAGCCAGCGGAGATGAATTAACACCAATTGTCATCGAGATACTTGGTTCATCAACTGTGATCAATGGAAGTGCAACTGGATTTTCGGCATCTGCCAAAGTCTCTCCAAGCGTGATGTCTTCGATGCCAGCAACTGCGATGATGTCGCCAGGTCCAGCACTTTCTGCAGGTACGCGCTCTAGTGCGTCATTCATTAACAATTCAGCAATTCGAACTCGGCTTACTGTTCCGTCTGCTTTAATCCAAGCAACACTCTGGCCACGCTTAATCTCACCTTCGCGAACCCGGCAAATCGCAAGTCTGCCTAAATATGGCGACGAGTCCAAGTTAGTTACGTGTGCTTGCAGTGGCGCACCTTCATGATATTTAGGTGCTGGAATTGTGTTAAAAATAGTTTCAAACAACACATCGAGATTTTCTTGGTCTGGCATTCCACCATCAGCAGGGCGATTAATTGTGGCTTTACCAGCTTTTGCTGATGCGTAAATGATTGGAAACTCAATTTGTTCTTCTGATGCGTCAAGATCCAAGAAAAGTTCGTAAGCCTCGTCGACTACTTCTTTAATTCGGGCATCAGGCCTATCTACTTTATTAATTACCAAAATTACTGGAAGTTCTTTTTGTAAAGCTTTTCGCAGCACGAATCTGGTTTGAGGTAGTGGACCCTCCGAAGCATCTACTAAAAGCAATACCCCATCCACCATTTCGAGTCCACGTTCAACTTCACCTCCAAAGTCAGCGTGTCCTGGGGTATCAATAATGTTGACAATGCGATCACCGCGCTTAACGGCAGTGTTCTTAGCCAAAATGGTAATTCCCTTTTCCCGCTCTAGATCATTGGAATCCATGATTCGATCCTGGCCTTCAGCCTGATCTTTGTGGGCAGCAAAAGCGCCAGACTGCCAAAGCATGGCATCAACTAATGTGGTTTTGCCATGGTCAACATGCGCGATAATCGCGATGTTTCTAAGTTCATCTCGAGATTTAACTGGCAAGTGTGCTAGGTGTTTACTCATAATTTAGGCAGCATCGCTGCCAGCCCTTCTAACGTGGTTGGATTTAGGGAGCGAGCCTAGCGGGAGCGCTTTGAGCGCAGCAGCAAGGTGCCGTAAATTAGACCAAAACCAAACCCAACCGCAGCATAAACACTGGCGAATAGATTTAGCTCAACTGGAATCAGCAGTGTCAGCACACCCAGCGTAGTTGCTGCGATTAACATCACAACCGCAGCTTTAGTGACGCCTGAATCAGATGCAGTTGATGCAACTACAAACATATTGCCGGTTAGTGCAACTAAGGTGACCCCGATCATGCGCATCGCCCAGCTCAGCTCATCAGATTGCGGCAGTGCTAGTAAGTCAATGAATACGTCAGGTAGAAAAAGTAATAAAACAGCACTTAAGCCAAAAACTGTAGCACCAGTTTTTAACGTAGCCCTAATCGCAGAAATAGAATTCACAGCGCCCCACTCTCTCAAAGCTAGGCTAACCTTATCCGGCAAGGAGCAGATTAATGAACGAATACATCGCAGCGCTAACTCAAAAAAGTGAGTTAAGAGTGATGATGGTCTGCCTGGGAAATATCTGCCGTTCCCCGATGGCTGCGGCTGTGCTCGAAAATCGAACTAGAAAGTCAAGCAATCCTAAGTTTGTCGTAACCAGCTCCGGAACTGGAGCTTGGCATGTTGGTGAAGGACCAAATCCAAAATCAAAACTAACATGGGAAAAAGCAGGTTATGACTATGAACATACGGCGCAGCAATTTAAAAAGAATATGTTTATCGATCAAGATTTATTGCTAGTAATGGACAAGTCCAACTTTGATAACGTGTCTAGATTAAGTGTTGACAAGTCGGACATGCAAAAAGTTTTTTACTTACGCCAATTTGATCCGAGCCTAAAACAGTTAAATCCTGCAACTGACTACTCAAAATTAGAAGTGCCAGATCCTTATTATGAACCGATCTCGGCTTATCAAGAGGTATTGGTTATGGTCGAGAACGCAGTAACTGGGCTAATTGAGCTATTGAGCCAAAGGAAGTAAATTGATCATTCCAATTTGGCTGATCGGCGTAGCAGTTTTGGTTCTTGCTTTAAATGTTGGTGGTAGCTGGTGGCAAGCATCACCTACTGGAATCCCAGATGCTGGACCAATAATTTTTACACTATCGCCAATCGCAGAGTATTTAACGGCTTTAGCTGGAATTTTAGTTTTAGCGAATTTGCTAGTGATTGTGCTTTTCTTACCAACAGAATCTAAAAATTTATTGTCGCCAGTTGCGCTTAAGTTCAAGCGTCGAGCCACTCTCGTTTCCTTGATTTGGTCAGCGTTAGCGATTATTGCGGCTCAATCGTTGTTAATAAAAATATTAGGTGTATCAGCAAATAGATTTTTCTCGCTAGAGATTTTTTTAACTTATGGTTGGGATTTAACCGTGGTGCGCGCGTTAATACTTACCGCAGTTGCAGCGTTAATGATATCCATTGCGTTGCAATTGACCAAACGAATTAATGGTGTTGGTGCAGCAGCTGCGCTGGCTTTGATTGCAGCTACTTTTTCAGCATTAACCGCTCATGCGGCCGGGATCAGCGGACATGCCCTAGCAACTACTTCTGGCTTCTTTCACGTGTTGGGCATGAGTCTTTGGCTAGCGGGTTTGATTGCGTTATATCGGCATTTGAATTCACCAAAGGTAATTTTCCGAAAATTGGCAGTGCTGCGGTTTGGAAAATTAGCAGCAATTGCATTTGTGACGGTGGTGTTATCTGGAGTTGCAAATTCGCTCACCCGTATTGATCAAGTCTCACAGATCTGGAGCTCTGAATACGGCCGGTTAATTGTGGCTAAATCTGTTTTAACTATCATTGCTGTGCTTCTTGCACAAATAGTTAGAAATCGTTTGATTTCAGAATCAACGATTGCGATCAAAATTCTCGGCTTAGAAATTACCTTGTTGATTTTTGTTTTGGCTATTGCCTCTGCTGCGGCAAATTCCGCATTTCCTAAAGCTTCGGATTCAGCTGACACATTAATTGAGCAGTTGACCGGTTACCCAGAGCCACCACCACTTAACTGGCTGGCGGCTTTCACTACTTTTACGCCAGATGCACTTACTTTGGTTGTCGGTACAGTGGCAGCAACGATGTATGTAATTGGTGTTAGACGATTAATCCAACGTGGCGACAATTGGTCACAACTGCGCACCTTTACGTGGCTGATTGGAGTTGCAGCTGGTGTGTTTATTACCAATACCGAGATCAGTCGCTATGCCATGGTTTCGATGAGTGCACACATGACCCAACACATGACACTTGGCATGTTTGTCCCAATTTTATTGGTATTAGGTGCACCAATCACACTTGCGCTAAGAGCGCTAGCGCCAGCTAAATATGACTTAGTTGGCCCGCGAGAGTGGATAACAATTGTGTTGCAAAGTAATTACAGCAAGTTAATTACTCATCCACTAATCGCACTGACAATATATAGCGGTTCAATTTATGCTGTCTATTTTTCATCGCTGATGACTTCGATGATGTCCAGCCACTTAGGCCATGTAATCATGCACATTCATTTTTTATTATCTGGCTATCTTTTTTTCTGGTTAATTATTGGTACCGATTTTCAACCAAGAGATATTGGATATCCATTTAAGTTGCTATTGGTTTTCATGTCGATAGTAATTCACGCGGTATTTGGTTTAATTTTGATGCAGAGCAATTCCCTGGTGGGTGGAGGCTGGTTTGGCAAAGTGGCACCAATCTGGCTAAGTGATCCGATAGCGGATCAGCAGCTAGCTGGCTCAATTGCGTGGAGCTTTGGCGAACTTCCAATGCTGTTGGTGTTTATCGCACTTGGAGTGCAGTGGGCAAAATCTGATCGCCAGCAGGCAGCGCGATTAGATCGTCAAGCAGATAAATACGGAGATCAAGAGCGAGAGGCCTATAACCAGATGTTGCGTCAGTTAAACAATAAAGGCGATAAGGAGTAATCCCTATCGCCTTTATTGAACTGTTTAATTAAGCAGCGATGCTTATTTCCTTGCGCTTTGAAATCAAAATCGACACTACGATGATCAGCACTGCAACTGCAGCAATGGTCATCCTTAGTGCGGTGTTTGGTTCAGCGCTTAGAGTTAGTGAAATGATCACTGGGGCAATTAGCACCGAAACCAAGTTCATAACCTTGATTAATGGGTTAATTGCAGGACCTGCAGTGTCCTTGAATGGATCGCCAACAGTGTCACCAATAACTGTTGCAGCATGTGCTTGTGATCCTTTACCACCATGCACACCATCTTCAACAAGTTTCTTAGCGTTATCCCATGCGCCACCTGAGTTCGATAGGAACACTGCCATCAACGTACCGGCACCAATTGCGCCAGCAAGATAAGAGGCAAGTGCACCAACACCAAGACCGAAACCAACTGCGATTGGAGCTAGCACCGCAAGCAAGCCTGGGGTGATTAACTCTCGCAATGAATCCTTGGTGCAGATATCAACTACACGGCCATATTCTGGTCGCTCGGTGCCATTCATGATGCCAGGACGAGTTGCGAATTGATTTCGAACTTCGAA
This sequence comes from Actinomycetota bacterium, assembly GCA_009704345.1. Taxonomy (GTDB): domain Bacteria; phylum Actinomycetota; class Actinomycetes; order S36-B12; family UBA5976; genus AcAMD-5. Next base: position 6,664 of record WLEH01000051.1, read on the forward strand.
TACCACCGCACCAGCAGCACGAGATACCGCATTCACAGCAAGAGATGAGAACAAGAACACCACTGAAGCACCAATTAACAAACCAAATAGTGAGTTTGGCTTAGTTACGTTGAATGCATCTAGCAGGTCAAATTGTGCACCTAATTCATCAACCGCTTGAATAATGGCATCCCGGTAAGCACCAAATAGTGCAGTTGCAGCCAATACTGCAGTTGCAATAGCAATACCTTTAGTGATTGCCTTTGTGGTGTTTCCAACCGCATCAAGCTCGGTCAGAATCTGAGCTGCTTCGCCGTGTACGTCACCTGACATTTCAGCAATTCCTTGAGCGTTATCGCTAACTGGGCCAAAGGTATCCATTGCCACGATAACTCCAACGGTGGTTAACAAACCAGTTCCAGCTAGCGCGATTGCAAATAGTGAAAGTGCAATTGATGCGCCACCCAATAGGAATGCGCCGTAAACTGCAGCACCAATAATTACTGCGGTCACAACTGCTGATTCCAAACCAATTGCGATACCAGAAAGCACCACAGTTGCTGGACCAGTTAATGATGATTTACCAATGTCTTGAACTGGCTTCTTATCAGTTCCGGTGTAATAACCAGTTACGCGCAGGATAATTGCAGCAAGGGCAATACCAAGAATTACTGAAACGGTAGCG
>WLEH01000052.1 GCA_009704345.1 Actinomycetota bacterium
AGTTCCATTGGTGATACGTTGAAAGAAGAATTCGTTGAAACTGGGATTATCCGAGGAATAGGCCGATTTAGATTCCTCTGGTATTACATTTTGAAACCTTCACTCGCGCCAACAGTTGTCTTGTTGAGTTACATCATGGGCGTAATGCTTGGTACAACTGTCATTATGGAGGCGGTGTTCTCCTTGCCAGGAATTGGCACAGAGCTTATTTCAGGCATTTTCAATCGCGATTACCCGACAGTTCAGGCAATTGTTTTTATTTTCGGCTTAATTGTTGTGTTCTTTAGTTTTATTGGTGATCTATTGGCATATTGGCTAGATCGGCGAGTGAAGTTCTAATGTCCATTAAAAAATTTAGACGCTGGATGGATGAGCCAGGTAACTCGGTAATTTTTACCGGCACAACGATGTTTGTGATGATTGTCCTGGCTGGAATCCTCGTGCCATTCTTCTATCGGTTTGGTCCATATGACTTCGTGGGTGATCCATTGCAATCGCCCAATTTGGAATTCCTATTTGGTACTGATCAGCTTGGTCGAGATGTGTTTTCGCGAACATTTCATGCGGTTTATCTTGATCTAGGCGTTGCCTTCTTGGGCGTAGCTATTCCATTTGTGATTGGAACTGTAGTTGGAATTATTCTTGGTATATCTAAGAGTAAACGGTTGATTGCATTGATTAGTTCGATTATTGATGGAATTAACGCCTTTCCACTTCTAATTTTGGCTGCGGCATTAATTGCGTTCCTAGGGCCAGGACTTGGTAGCGTTATCATTATTTTGTCACTAACCAACTGGGCTAGATATGCGAGAATCGCAAGAACCAAAGCAGTGGTTGTAAGCCAACAAAACTACATTGAAGCTGCTTACACCTTAGGCTATCCGAAAAGAAGAATCATTCGGAAACACATTGCGCCAAACGTATCGTCCGAAACGATCGCCTACGCACTAAGCGACTTCATTTTGGTGATTCTGTTGGTTGCTGGTCTGTCATTTCTTGGACTAGCTGCAACACCGCCAACAGCTGAATGGGGCGCAATGATTAGTGAGGGACGTGCTTATATCCAAGGATCTCCTTGGGTAACACTCTTCCCTGGTGCAGCGCTCTGCTGGGCAGCAATTTCCCTGGCATTTATTGTTGAAGGACTTAATCGCCGAGAAGGGAAGATTTAGTAATGACTAATGAACTTCTAGTCGATATCGATTCAGTACAAGTTAGTGTCAAGTTATCGCGCACCCGACGCTTGCAAATTGTTGATTATGCAAGTATGCAAATTCGCCGTGGCGAGATGATGGGGTTAATTGGTGAATCTGGATCTGGTAAGACCATGCTTTGTCGTGGTTTTATTGGAACTTTAGAACGCCGCGATGCCTACATTTCAGGCGGAAAGATTTTGTTTGACGGTATTGATTTAGCCAAAGCAAAAGATGAAACTTGGCGAGCAATTCGTGGCAAGAGAATTGGCTACGTACCACAAAGTGCGCTGGCAGGCCCTAACCCTGTTCTTACTATTGAAGCCCAGTTACTGGAAACACTTAAGAATGACCCAAAACTAGATCGTCAATCAGCGCGCAAGCGAGCAATGGAGCTGTTAGAGATTGTCCAGATTAGGCGTCCTGATATTGTCATGAAGCAATATCCAAATCAACTATCTGGTGGTATGAAACAACGGGTCATGATTGCATGCGCTATTGCACTACAGCCTGAATTGATCGTGGCTGATGAGCCAACAACTGGCTTAGATGTAACGGTTCAGGCTGAAATCATGAAATTGCTAAAGGACATCAGATCTGAATTCAATACCTCGATAGTCTTGGTTTCGCACGACTTGCCATTGATTAATGATGTCTGTGATCGCATCACGGTTATGCATGCTGGTGCAACAATTGAAACCTTGCCATCGAGTGAAATCGAAAAATCTAAGCACCCTTACACAATTGCACTCTACAAGTCTCGAATTGACTTAGCCCCGCCACGAGGTGAATTGATTACTATCAAGGGACAGCCACCTGCAGTGGGTAATTGGCAAGAAGGTTGCCGATTTAATCAGAGATGCGACTTTGTCACTGATGCTTGTTTAGTAGGTCCTCATCCCCGATACATTCAATTAGCCCAAGATCATCAAACAGCTTGCATTAATCATGCCAGCATTTCAGACAAGGTTGGATCACGCTGATGGCACCAAGACTTGAAGGCAAAAACATCTCGGTTACATTCGGTGATATCTTCCGAAAAGTCGAAGCAGTAAAGAACGTGGATGTATCACTTGAGCCTGGTCAAACCATTGGAATTGTGGGTGAATCAGGAAGTGGCAAATCAACGCTTGCTCGAGTATTAGCTGGCATTCAGGTGCCGACATCAGGCCAAGTAACTTATGAGGGTAAAAACATTTGGCAGGGTAAAACCAGCTATCCAGGTGAAATGCGACGAAAAGTTCAAATGGTGTTTCAAGACCCATATGGTTCCTTGAATCCACGCATGCGCGCTGTCAATGCAGTAGCTGAAGCGGTCACATTTCACCAAAAAGTAGTTGGTAATGACGCAAAGCAGATCGCATTTGATTTGTTAGACCGGATGGGACTTTCGCAAAAGGATGCCCAAAAACTCCCTCGAGCATTGTCTGGCGGTCAGCGCCAGCGTGTCAGTGTTGCCAGAGCGCTTTCGGCAAACCCAGAAGTATTGATTGCTGATGAACCAACCTCGGCGATTGATCAAAGTGCCCAATCGCAACTCTTGAGTTTGTTCAGTGAGTTAATAGCAGATGGTCTATCCATAATCTTGGTGTCACATGACCTTGGTGTCATTAGGTACCTAACTGACCGGGTGTATGTGATGGAGAGTGGCAATTTCGTTGAAGCGGGAGATACTGCTCAGATATTTAGCAACCCACAGATGGAATACACTCAAAAGTTGATTTCTTCCATTCCTGGTCACATTACCAAAAATAGATAGTGAGAAGCTGCAGTGAATGAGATTTGGTCGACTCCTGCAGCGGCACCGCTTTACCAAGAATTTCCAATTGAGTACAAATCCGTATCAATCATGTCATTGGTCTATCGAACCAATAAAGACTTGATTCAAGCTGATTTGCCCGCGGGAGTAAATGCCATTTCAGATTGCATAATGATTCATTGCTATGACATGCCTGATGTACAGAGCATGGGCCAAGTAACTGAAGCTAATGTAATGGTTGGCGTGGAAACTAACTTTGGTGGAACTAAAGTAACGGGTGGCTACAGCACTAACTTGATTATTAGTTCAGATGTAGGACTAGCTCAAGGTAGAGAGGTTCATGGCCAACCGAAGAAACTTGGCAAGATCAACTTAGATGTTCGTGGTGACACGTTGGTTGCTGAAATTTGGCGTAATGACATTCGAGTCCTGCGAGCCACAACCCCTTACAAGTATCGGAAAGCAGAAATTACGGAACTTGAAAAAGTTTTTGGCTTCAAGCGGAACATCAACCATAAAGTTATTCCCAATATTGATGGCACCATTGGCATTAACCAAATAACATCACGAACGTTGAAGGATGTTGAAGTTCTTGATTTCTGGATAGGTCCGGTCACAGTTGAATTAGCTCCACATATACAGGTGCCGCTACATCGGCATCTAGTAATTGAGCCTCTTTTTGCTTGCTATTGGAAAGCAAATTTCAAACTACAACCAGGAGAAATCCTGCACGACTATTTGGCGGTGAAATGACAGACTTAACAAGCATTAAGGACCATGTGATCCTAGTTGCTGGTGGGGCAAGCGGTATTGGATATGAAATAGCAAAGTACCTAGTTTCAGTTGGTGCAATTGTTGTTGCGACTGACAAGAATGCGGAAGGTTTAGCATCCCTTGACAAGGAAGTGCAGAGTAAAAATCTTCATACCAAGGTTGTTGATTTCTTGAATGACCAAGATATTGCAGACTTGATTCAATATATTGAAGTTGAAATTGGGCCACTAAAAGGTGTGATCAATTGTGTTGGCATATTGGGCCAGCGCGGTATCTTGAGTGAAGAAATTGATATGGAGAATTTTGATTTAGTCTATAAAGTCAATTTGAGATCTGCATTAGTGTTATCCATTGAAGCTATCAAAGTGATGAAGCCAAGAAAGTATGGCCGCATTCTGCAGTTGGCCAGCATCTCTGGAAAAGAAGGTAATCCTGGTTTAGTTGCTTATTCAGTTACCAAAGCGGGCATGATTGCCATGGTGAAATCACAAGGCAAAGAGTATGCCGAATCTGGTATCACTATTAATGCCTTAGCCCCAGCGTTGATTGCAACCCCCATGGTGGCGAGCTTTACTGAAGAACAACGCAATTTCTTAAAGGACAAAATTCCGATGAATCGAATTGGGGATCCAATTGAGGTAGCAACATTGGCGGCTTGGATTGTTTCACCTGCTTGTAGCTTTACAACTGGTTTTGCGTTTGATTTAACAGGTGGACGAGCCACCTACTGATTCAGTGACACCAATAGAAAGGGAGAAAAATGCGCATCATGCGACTTGGGGAGTATCTAAAGGAGAGACCAGCAGTTCAGGTGTCAGATACCGAGGCTGTCTTTGTCGATCACATTATTAAAGATTGGAATAGAGAGGAACTTTCTGCTGGTGGCCTAAAGACCGTTGAAGCCGCTGACATCAAGAGTTTACCGAGAGTAAAGATTTCTGACTTCAGAATCGGCTCTCCGATGGCTCGACCCACAAAATTGATTTGCATTGGTCTTAACTATGCCAAGCATGCAGCCGAATCAAACATGGACATTCCTAAAGAGCCAGTAGTGTTCATGAAAGCACCAGATGCTTTAGTTGGCCCTAACGATGACGTTCGAATTCCAAAGAACAGCGTGAAAACTGACTATGAGGTAGAACTTTCTATCGTGATTGGCAAGCGCGCTTTGTATATTGAAAGTGAGAAGCAGGCACGTGATTATGTCCTTGGTTTTGCGATCAGCCAAGACATCAGCGAACGAGAATGGCAAACTGAACGAGGTGGCCAGTGGGTGAAAGGAAAGTCTTTCCCAACTTTCAATCCAATGGGACCTGTGGTGGTTACCAAAGATGAGTTTGACCCATCTGATGCAAATCTTTGGACTAAAGTTGATGGTGAATATCGTCAAAATTCCTCTACTAAAGATCTGATTTTTCATATTGACCACATTGTTTGGTATGTAAGTCAGTGTATGGAACTTTTCCCAGGTGACATCATCAATACTGGAACACCAGAAGGTGTTGCGGCAGGAATGAAGCCACCCGCATTTTTAAGAGCTGGTCAGCACCTGACTACTGGTATTGCTGGCTTGGGAGAACAAAGTTCACGAGTTATCGCTTACAACGGCTAAGCATCCTTAACCACATTTGTAATCGGCTCGCCAAGTGCGAGCCGATTCATTTGTGCTGCGATCATTTTTTTGGCTCTGCCAGGAAAAGCTGTTGAATTTCCGCCAACATGTGGGCTGATTAAGAGATTTGGTGCATTCCATAGCGGGTGACCTTGCGGTAGGGGCTCTGGATCAGTTACATCAACTGCTGCAGATATCCAACCAGATTCCAGCGCTTCAATTAAGTCACCTGTTACCACGACCGGCCCCCGCGCCATATTGATCAGCAGCGCACCTGGCTTCATCGATTTCATTTTCTTTAAATCAAAAAATCCTTTAGTTTCATCGGTTAGTGGCGTGATGAGAATGACGATGTCATATTCGGCTAACTCCAAATTTAGATTATCAATTTTGTTAGTCCCATTTGATCCAGATCTGGTGTAACCAACAATGTGGTCCGTAAATGGTCTAAAGACTTTTGCGATTTCTTGACCCACTGAGCCATAGCCAACAATTGCTATTTTGGCATCAATGATTGAATGACGAACATCTCTAAGCCAAGTATTCTCTTTTTGGGCATAAATTAAGTTTTGAATTTTTGCTTTACTAGCAAGCGCTAGGGTCAGTGTTAGTTCAGCTGTGGAAAGGTCGTGCAGACCGCGAGCATTAGCAAGTTGGACTCCGGAGGGGATTAACGGCAAAACATCGTCATATCCCGCGGTTAGAACCTGGACAACCTTTAGATTTGGCATCTCGCTGATGTAGGCGAGTGATTTTGCGCCACCCATGTATTTTGGAACATAGACGTTAACTTGCTCTAACTTGCTTTTATCTAATAGGTCAGCCTCGTCATGTAACAATGTGAATCCAGTTGGGAGATCGATATCAGACCATTGACACCATATTGTTTGTGACACTTTTATCAACTCACTTAAGTTAGATAGATAATTAAGTTTACTCCAAAAAGTATTGACATCAAGAATGTAAGTAGTAGATTCTCACTCAATAGTTTAAGAAGGACGAATGTCGGAACCGGTAAAAATTTCAGATCTTAGAGGTTATGAAGAAATTCACTGTGACATTGTTGTTATTGGATCGGGTCCGGCAGGAGTTGCTGCAGCAGTGACTGCTGCTCACTCTGGCGCTTCGGTAATTGTCATCGAAAAATATGGATTCAGTGGTGGGCAAGCTGTTGCAGGGCTATCTGGAACTATCTGTGGACTGTACGCGACTTCTACTGACCAATCTAAATCGCCAGAGATTATTGTTGGTGGTTTCGCGCAGAAGTTCTTGACCAGACTTGAAGATCTAGCCGGGGTTACTGGCCCAATTAGATACGGTAATACTTACACTCGAGTACACGACCCGTTAATCTGGCGAATTGCGGCAGATCAACTTTTGTTAGAAGCAAAAGTCAAAATTAGATACCATTCAACAGTAATTGGTGTAGAAACTAACGGTCCTCTCATCACAGGAGTTATCACTTCTGGCGTTGGTGGCCTGACGATTATTCATGCAGATAGATTTGTTGATGCAACTGGTGATGCCAGTATTGTTACTTTGGCCGGAATGCCAACGCAGACTGTTTCGGTAAATGAGCGCCAAAATCCAACAATGATGTTCCGACTCCAAGATGTGAATGTAGATCGGCTTTATCAAGAATTAGGTCAGGACTCAATCATGCCGATAGAGATCTCTGAGAAGATATTGGAAGCAAGACAAAATGGTGCCAACTTGCCTAGAACAAAAATATTTCTTTTCCCAACTCCTAGGCCAGGTCAATTACTTGTTAATGCAACTCGCATACAGGGCTATAACAACGAACCTTTAGATGTGAACTCTGTCGATGGCTTAACTACTGCCGAAATACAGGGGCGTAAGCAAATTCTCTCCTATTTTCAGTTCATCCGAGAAAACATCCCTG
>WLEH01000053.1 GCA_009704345.1 Actinomycetota bacterium
AGTGACGACAAAATTGACTTTACTGGCATTGATGGCGTAATTATGCATGGTTCCTCAACTAGTAGTGATTCATGGATTGCTGAAGCCATGATGTTCAGTAAAAATCCCAGAGATCCTTGGTTTCGAACCATTAAAACTGCAGAAGGCGAGATCTTGAATGCAGTTTTGTTAGATAAGCACAACTCAATTTCAACCATTGCGCATGAAATTTTGCACCTTTATGGATTGACAGATCTATATGGAACTCCAACTGGTCCTGGAAATCTCTCCCTCATGGCATCAAATGCAGATGCATTACTTAGTTATGAAAAGTGGGTGCTTGGTTGGTTTCCAGAGAATCAAGTTCAGTGTATTGTTGAAGCAACGGAGATCAAACCGACCCAAGTTAGTACTCGGATCAAAATTCCTAATTCAAATACAGATCAAATTGTGGTGATTAATTCTGATGTTTCTGGTCAAGCCATGATTATTGAAACTTACCCAAGCGGCACAAGCACTTATCTGGCTTTCTATTCGCTGAATAATGAAGCTAGACCGCCAATAACTATGCATACACCTCAGCTTGGCTTGCCAGGTTCTGGTTTGATAATCTCAAATACTTCTGGTGTTGGTGCGCAATTACTTTCCCCAAAATACAACTTATTAGTTTCAGATAAAACCACTAGCGAGATTACCTTAGATTTAATTCCTAAGGGACAACTTTCAAGCGCATCAGCTCTCATTTCAGCAGCAGAAGCAAATCGAGCTCGGATTCAACAGGAAACGGCAAGTCAAGTTGACTCAGTGGGAACTAAGCCAAAATCCAACAAAAAGTCTATCGTTTGTGTTAAAGGTAAAACTGTTCGCAAGATAAGTGCCGTAAAGCCAAAGTGCCCATCTGGATTTAACAGAAGATAACTAATTGATAATCAATGAGTTATCAAGGATTTGATAAATTTGATTTCGTGCACTAAAGATCTTGGCTAAATAGGCTTCAGCAATCCCTGATTGCTGAGAAACTTGATCTTTTAATTCTTGATCTGCCCCGTTAGCGCGAATCAGATATTTCGCCTCTTCCCAATCGAAGTGCTCGATCTCCATCCCTTCTAGAACTGCCAACTCAATCAGGGCTAGCTGGAATAGCGCTTCCGAAGGCTGGGGTGGAATGAGCAAATTCATGAGGGAATGCTCTCACAGGCCTGGTGTGAGGTGAATAACACAAGGAAAAATTTGCCAAAAACAGATCAAGGAGGTTAGGGTTGATGCGAATTACGAAAGGATGAATTTGCGTAAATATTTTGGGCTAGCCACTGTGGTCGCCCTAATCTTGAGCCTAACCGCTTGCGCAGCTGATTCAGATCAGGCAACTGGCGAAGGTGATTCATTAAGCGGAACTGAATTGACTGTCTACTCTGGCCGAAGTGAAGAATTCATTGGCCCATTTTTTGCTGACTTCGAGGCAGCAACTGGAATTGAATTGAATGTTCGATATGGCGATTCCGCTGAATTAGCCGCACAGCTATTAGAAGAAGGTGACAACTCCCCAGCTGACATCTTTATCTCACAAGATGCCGGTTCCTTGGGTGCGGTAGCAGAAGCAGGAATGCTCGCCACTTTGGAAAGTGAAGTTCTTTCATTGGTTCCAGCTGAATATGCAGCAGCGTCAGGCAACTGGGTAGGAATTACTGGTCGAGCAAGAGTTTTTGCCTATGATCCGATCAAAGTAACTGAGCTACCAACTTCAATTGATGATTTATTGGATCCAAAATGGGATGGCAAAATTGGCTTTGCACCAACAAACGCATCATTTCAAGGATTTGTGACAGCACTGCGACAACTGCGCGGTGATGTAGCCGCCGAAGCATGGCTAACTGGCTTAGCAGCAAATAATCCAGTGCCCTATGAAAAAAATACCATGATCGTAGAAGCAATTAATGCGGGTCAGATTGAAATAGGTTTAACCAATCATTACTACGTTTACACCGTAGCTGATGGACTTGGCACTGAAATAAATGTTAAGGATGGTTTCTTTGCCGCAGGCGATCCGGGTAATTTGATTAACGTTTCTGGCGCTGGAGTTTTGAATACTGCTGCAAATTCAGCTGGTGCGGTTGAACTGATTAAATTCTTGCTTAGCGATGAATCACAAAATCGATTTGTAACTGATACCTATGAATATTCAGTACTTCCAAATATTCCAGCACCACAAGATCTACCATCCTTTCTTGAGATCGGCTCCCCAATAGTTGATTTAGATGCATTAAAGGATGTTAGAAAAACTCAAGAGATGTTAATTAGGGCCGGCTTGCTTTGACCTTAACTCGCACTCCAGCAACCCCCAGCGGAAAGACCGCTGGGGGTATTGCTGTTCCTAGGGTGCTACGTCTATCTGCAGTTTTGGTACTAATGCTTGCCAGTATTCCCCTTGGCTATCTGGTAATCCGTGCCAGCGGTGGTGGTTTTGATGCGGCAGCCGCAGTTTTGCTGCGTGAAAAAACGATCAACATGGTTTTCACCACCGTCGCGCTTGCGATATTGGTTGCGTTGTTTTCGTCATTGTTAGGAATTAGTTCAGCATGGTTAATTCAGCGAACGAATTTGCCAGTTAGTAAATTGTTTTTGGTTCTGGGTACTTTGACTCTTGCTGTGCCAAGTTATGTTTCTACTTACGCGTGGATTGCGTTAATTCCAAACTTTGCTGGGTTTTGGGCAGCAGTATTTATTCTCACGCTGACCACTTCACCATATGTCTTACTCGCAAGCTTAGCTGCCCTGCGACGCATAGACGCCACTCAAGAAGAATCCGCACGAGCGCTGGGATTGAATTCAGTTGCAGTTGCAAAACGTGTTATCTGGCCGCAAGCAAGACCTACGGTGTCAGCTTCAGTGCTATTGGCCATGCTTTACGTCTTGAGTGATTTTGGGGCAGTATCGCTGCTTCGAGTTGATACTTTTACTCGGGTAGTTCATACCATGTATAAAGCAGCCTATGACCGCAGTGCAGCAGCAGTAGTTGCAATTATCTTGGTGCTGCTTGCCGCAATTTTGATTTACACCGAGCAGCGAGCGCGCGGCAAAGCGGTAGCTGCAAAATCAGGGCTGGGTTCAATTAGGTTGGCACCAAAAGTAGATTTAGGTTGGAAAAAGTATCTAGCAGCAAGCTACCTGTTGGCTATTGCCACAGCATCAATTGGGGTGCCAATTTATGTGTTGGTTACCAGATTTATTTCAGTTTCTGCTGACATTAATTTTTCAGATTTAATTACGGCTGCAATTTCCACACTTTCAGCCGCCTTCACCGGCGCTCTCATGGCGATGGCATTTGCTATTCCGCTTGGAATTTTGGCAGCGAGATTTCGATCCAAACTTTCCAGCTGGGCGGAGATTGGTATTTTGTTGACTCATGCGCTGCCAGGCGTAGTAATTGGACTTGCATTGGTTGCACTTGGTTCCAACCTAGGATTTTTGTATCAAACCCTGCCGCTACTTGCGTTCAGCTATGCCGTGCTGTTCTTAGCAAAGGCAGTAGGTTCAATTAGGAATAGTTTTGCTCGAGTGCCAAAAGTTTATGATGATATTTCTCGCTCACTTGGCTATACATCGTGGCAGACCATACGAAAGGTAACTATTCCCATTGCCGCACCTGGTGTGATCACTGGCTTTTTGTTAGTGCTGTTAACTGCCATGAAGGAGCTACCAGCTACGCTGATGTTGCGGCCAACTGGGTTTGACACGCTCGCGACTGAGATCTGGACCAAGACTGCAATTAGTCAATATGGTCAAGCCGCACCTTATGCGCTGCTGCTAGTTCTCGTAGCTGCTATTCCAACTTATCTGCTTTCCCGCCCCGACCGAGCGCAACCAGAGTAACTGCGAGAAAATATCACCCTATGACTGCCCTAAAAATTGATGGCTTAACTGTCACTTACGCCAACCGGCCAGTGCTTAATGAACTGAGCTTGCATGTGCCAAGTGGTGCGTTTGCCACGGTGCTGGGTCCATCAGGCTGCGGCAAAACTACGTTGCTCAGAGCAATTGCTGGCTTCATCTCTCCATTTAGCGGAACTATTCGATTTGGCGATCAATTAGTTAGCGTTTCATCCATTGTGGTACCACCAGAGCGACGCAAGGTAGGTTATGTGGCGCAAGAAGGTGCGCTGTTTCCACACTTAACAGTTGCGCAGAATATCGCCTTTGGTATTACTGATAACAAAGTTAAATCAGATTTAGTTGCTGAACTACTCGATCTAATTGGCATGAGTAAATTTGCTAACCGGATGCCAAATGAATTATCTGGTGGACAACAAACTCGAGTTGCGCTGGCTCGCGCACTGGCACCAGAGCCAAAAGTGATGTTGTTGGATGAACCATTTAGTGCGCTAGATGCTGCGCTTCGAGATGATTTGCGAGCAGAAGTAAGTGAGTTGTTGAAGAATCGAAAAACTACCACGTTAATGGTGACGCATGATCGAGAAGAAGCATTGGTGGTAGCTGATTTAGTTGCGTTGATGCGCTCAGGACAGTTTGTGCAAACCGGCACACCAACTGAGGTTTACCTTGATCCAGTATCACCAGAGGTAGCCATCTCAACAGGCGATGTTTTGCTGCTGAGCTCAACTAAAGACGAAGCTGGCAAGATTGATTCAGTGCTAACACCAACAAAACTGGGCACGGAATTTGTTTCTGGCAAATTAGTGATTCGTCCGGAAGAGATTCGGATCAAGCCAGCAGGCAGCGGCGTTGCGGCATCAGTTATTGATCTGGATTATTACGGCCATGATGCGGTGGTTCATCTAGATGCCGCAGGTGAGCGAATAAATGTCCGAATTAGTGGGGATTTGAAAGTTCAGGTTGGCGATCGGGTTGGGCTAGAACACGTTGGTCCGATTCGGTGGTTTCCAAACTGAACTAGCGGGTGATTTCAACTAAAGTACCGCTGTGATTAGGGCTGATGGCCGACTAGGCCACGAGTTAAGTCCAGAAGAACACCTACCCCAAGACGCCTGTGGCGTTTTTGGCATTTATGCGCCTAATGAAGATGTGGCTCGATTAACTTATTTTGGGCTATACGCGCTGCAACATCGCGGCACTGAATCTGCCGGGATTGCTGTATCGGACGGCGAAGCCATTATGGTTTACAAAGATATGGGATTAGTCGCGCAGGTTTTTAATGACTCTGCGCTAGATGCTCTAACGGGAAAAATTGCCGTAGGTCACACTAGGTATTCCACAACTGGTGCTACCAATTGGGAAAACGCCCAACCAACATTTCATGTCGGCCAGCAGCGGCAGATCGCACTTGGCCATAATGGCAATTTGATGGATGTAAACAAACTTCACCAGAAATTACATGCGGGCAATCGGGTGTTAACTGGTAAAGGGATTCGCGGAACCAGTGATACCGAGTTAGTTGCTGCGTTAATTGCGTCTAATCCAGCTGAAACAACTATTACTGCGCTGAAAGAAGAGTTACTGGAACTAAAGGGTGCGTACTCGTTTGTTTTAACTGATGCAACCTCATTAATTGGTGCTCGCGATCCACAGGGAATACGCCCGCTAGTCATTGGTCAGTTAAATGATGGCTGGGTTATTACTTCCGAAACAGCCGCGCTGGATATTGTCGGAGCTAAGTATTTGCGAGATGTTGAACCGGGCGAAATAGTTGTGATTGATGAAACAGGCATGTCCAGTCACACGTTTGCGCCAAGCAATCCTGCTCACTGTTTGTTTGAGTATGTTTATTTAGCGCGTCCTGATACGGTGTTAACTGGACGAAGTGTGCATGCTACGCGAGTTGAGATCGGCCGGAAATTGGCGCAAGAACACCCAGCACCAGCAGACCTGGTGATTCCAGTGCCAGATTCAGGCACGCCGGCTGCAGTTGGTTATGCCCAAGCATCTGGTATTCCATTTGCGCAAGGTTTGATCAAGAATGCTTATGTTGGTCGAACTTTTATTCAACCAACACAAACCATTCGCCAACTTGGTATTCGAATGAAATTAAATCCACTTAGAGAAGTAATTGCTGGACGCAGGTTAGTTGTGGTGGATGATTCAATTGTTAGAGGAAATACTCAGCGGGCAATCGTAAAGATGCTCAAGGACGCTGGCGCACTGGAAGTGCATGTGCGCATTTCGTCGCCACCAGTGTTGTGGCCATGTTTTTACGGTATTGATTTTGCGCAAAAAGAGGAATTAATCGCTAACGGGAAAACCATTGACGAGATTCGCGAATCAATCGGTGCAGATTCGTTGGGCTTTGCCTCGCTTGAGTTGTTAACTGCTGCTACTAAACTGCCAGCAGATAATTTATGCCGTGCCTGCTTTGATGGTAAATATCCAATTGAAGTTGCCGAAGATGTCAAGCGCGGCAAGCTTCATCGCGAACTTCCGATGTTAAATGGCTGATTACAAATCCGCTGGTGTTGATACCCAAGCTGGGGAGCGCGCAGTTGAGTTAATGAAGGAAGCAGTGTTAGCCGCACAGCGATCTGAAACAGTTGGGGCATTTGGCGGCTTTGCTGGGCTATTTGATGCTTCAAAACTTAAGAATTACACCAAGCCACTATTAGTTACTGGCACCGATGGTGTTGGTACGAAAATTGAGATCGCAAAAGCGCTGGATAAGCATGACACTATTGGGATTGATTTAGTTGCGATGGTGGTTGATGACATTGTGACTGTTGGTGCTGAACCACTTTTTATCACCGATTACATAGCAACTGGAAAAGTTAAACCAGAATTAATTGCGCAAATAGTAACTGGAATTGCTACTGGCGCTAAATTGGCAAATGTCTCGCTGCTTGGTGGTGAAACTGCAGAACATCCTGGAGTTATGAATGAGTCAGATTACGACCTTGCTTGCGCTGGCACTGGTGTAGTGGAAGCGTCTGATTTGTTAGGCGCTGAAAAAGTTGAGATTGGCGATGTGGTGCTGGCAATTAGATCTAGTGGATTACACTCAAATGGCTTTTCGTTAGTTAGAAAAATAATTGCAGAGCAAAACTTAAACTTAAGCACCATCATTCCTGATTTTGGTAAAACGCTTGGCGAAGAATTATTAACACCAACCGGTATTTATTGCACCGATTTACTGAGGTTGATTAGGTCGGTGCCAACTGCGGTTCATGCAATTTCGCATGTCACCGGTGGCGGCATTGCAGCAAATCTAGCTCGGGTTCTCCCAACGAATGCTCACGTTG
>WLEH01000054.1 GCA_009704345.1 Actinomycetota bacterium
ATAAAACACCACTGCAATTGCGCTAGCTAACACTGCAAGCAGCACCAACGGCGTTTGATTCACTTGAACTGCTGCGGCAAATACCGAGAATTTTGCAATAAATCCAGAGGTGATCGGGAACCCGGCTAACGCCAGCAACATGAAAGTCATCGCAAAAGCGGTGAGCGGCGATTTAGTTGCTAGGCCCCGCCAAGCCTCAATTCCACTTGCTTCACCATTGGCATCCCTGACTAATGAAACCAGCAAGAAAACCCCAATTGTGGTGAATGCATAGGCTGCTAAATAGAACAGCACTGAAACAATGCCCGCATTAGTGCCAGAAATTATGCCAACAAGTAGGAAGCCAGCATGCGCAACTGAGGAATAGGCCAACATCCGCTTAATGTCTGATTGGACTAGCGCTGCTAGCACACCAACAAACATAGTAATTGCGGCAATCGCCCACAAAATTGGTCGCCAGTCCCAAATCAACGTACCAAATGCGGAATAAACCAAACGAAGCATGGCACCAAAAGCGGCAACTTTAACTCCAGCTGCCATAAATGCCGTTAAAGTCGTTGGTGCGCCTTGATAAACATCTGGAGTCCATTGATGAAATGGTGCTGAGCCAACTTTGAACAGCATACCTACCAGAATCAGAATTACTCCAGTAATAAGTAGCGTTGCCGTTTGTGGTCGACCTGGAATAGCAAATGCAATATCATCAAAATTGATCCCGCCAGTAGCACCATAAACTAAGGCTGAACCAAATAAGAAAAATGCAGAGGCATACGCGCCTAGCACGAAATATTTCAGCGCTGCTTCTTGTGATAACAACCTTCGTCGACGCGCCATTCCTGCCATCAAATAAAGCGGGAGCGACATCACTTCAAGGGCAATAAACATAGTTAGCAGATCGTTTGCCACTACGAATAGTTGCATGCCACCAACCGCAAATAGGAAAAGCGTCCAGATCTCAGTTGAGTACCAACCAGCAGCAGTAAAGGCTCGCTCATCTGAACTACCGGGAATGGCTGACGCCCTAGCAGCAAATGCGTCACCAGATGGATCAACTTTGTTTTCTGCCAAACCAGCAGCACCAAGCAGCGCAACTAACGCAATAGTTGCTTGCAGCACGACGCCTGGACCATCAATTGCAACGGCATCGCCGGCCGTTAAGGTTTCTGTTCCTAACAACATGGTGGCTGCAGCAAATGAAGCAATTAGTGAACCAAAAACTAGCGTTAACTGCAATGGTCGTCGATAACTTCGCGGCGCGAACGTTTCAACCAGCAATGAAAACACACCCGCTGCCAACAAAATTGTAAATGGCGAGATAGCAAACCAATCAATTGAAGGCTGTATGAAAACCTCAGTTGGCATCAACATTAGTTACCACCTTCAATAAGCGCTTCCGGGTCTACTTGATTTACTTGTTCCATCACTTTCGCTGAAGTTGGGTTCAAAATATCAAATGCTGGTTGTGGCACAAAACCCAACGCAATAGTTAACGCAACAATTGGCGAGAGTGCAATTACTTCTCGGCCCGAAATATCTTTTATCCCAGTTACTGCATCAGATGGATGACCAGTCATAGTTCGTTGATACAGCCAGAGCGCGTAAACAGCTGCCACCACAATTCCCAGCGTTGCAACTGCAGCTAGCACTGGATACCTAGCAAACGTGCCCAGTAATACGGTAAATTCAGCAATAAAGCTAGCAAGTCCTGGTAGCGCAACTGACGAAAGTGCACCAAACAAAATGAAACCCGCTAGCAGCGGCGTGGTTTGGAATGCACCAGCGTGATCATCAATTTTGCTGCTTGAAGTTCGATGCATTAAATAGCCAGCTGCCAAGAACAGCGCTGCAGTTGAAAGGCCGTGTGACAGCATGTAGAACATAGCACCTGAGATGCCTTGAGTCGTGAAGGCAAAAATTCCAAGCACAATAAAACCAAAGTGTGAAATTGAAACATATGCCATTAATCGCTTCATATCGCGCGAACCAATTGCCATCACGGCGCCATAGAAAATGCTCAAAACAGCAAGCGTTAAGGCAATAGGCGCTAACTCAACAGATGCTTCTGGGAACATAGGTAACAAGAAGCGCAACATGCCATAAGTGCCAACTTTGTCCAGAATTCCAATCAACAACACTGCTACTGCTGGACTTGATGATCCAGCAGCATCTGGTAACCAAGAATGAAGCGGTACCAGCGGAGCTTTAATCGCAAAGGCAAAGAAAAAGGCAGCAAACAACCACCGCTGCGATTCAACACTCAAATCAAGGTTGGCAAGATATTCCAAATCAAATGATCCAAATCCAGTTATCTGAATACTCTGCACCCAAACACTAATTACGCCAGCTAATAGCACCAAGCCACCAACTAGCGAGAAGATTAAAAATTTAACAGCTGCTTTGCGTCGATCAGCGTTGCCATATCGACCAATCAAGAAATACATTGGGATTAGCATCACTTCAAAGAACACGTAGAACATAAACAAGTCAGTTGCAACAAACACTGCAGTCACAAATGATTGCAGCATTAGCACCAGCGCAAAAAACTTGCCAGCTGCTTCATCTGTGACATCACGCCACGCGGCTAGCAGCACCACTGGTACCAAAATAGAAACTAGTCCCAGCATGACTAATCCCAGACCATCTACCCCAACGGACCAACTAACGCCAAAAGCTCCGATCCATTCGTAGTTCTCTGTCAGTTGGAATTGGTCATCAGTACCTAGCTCAAATTGCAGACCCGCCAAAACAAACAGCGCAAAGGTCAACAGTGAAAAACCAAGTGCGACTGATTTAATGCGGACTGCTCCTAGCGCTGCTGGAATAGCGAACACTAAAAGCGAACCGATTAACGGCAGCAAAATAAGCATTGATAGATAAGGCAGATTAGTCATGACTTATAGCCTCACAATCGCAGCTAGTAGCAGCATTAGCGACGCACCAAGCAACATTGCTAACGCATAGTTTCTGGTATAGCCAGTTTGAGTGGCGCGGATAATTTTGCTTAGCCCAAGTGTGATTCGACCGATAAATCGAACTGAACCCTCCACTACTGAGTTATCAACTGTTGTTGTTCCGTTAACCACTTTCTGGCCGCCTCGCATAAATACTGCTTCATTAATTGCATCGCCATAAAGATCTTTACGCGCCGCTTTAGTGAAAATCGAAACATTTGTTGGCGCCACTCGATCGGCTTGCCTTAAATACATTCGAATTGCAATCGCAACACCAATTGCGACTGTAGTTAGTGTCATGGCAATTAAAACTGGGATAGCAATTGGCGGCTCTGGTGTCTTATAGCCAGTAACTGGCGCTAACCAATGCTTCAAAGAATCATTGAAGGTTAGTAGATAACCACTTGCAACTGAGCCAACTGCCAACAGAATCATTGGGATCGTCATAGTTGCTGGCGATTCATGTGGATGGGCATCATCTTCCCAGCGCTTATTTGAGAAGAAGGTCATTAGTATCAAGCGAGACATATAAAACGCAGTGATGCCAGCACCAAGCAAAGTGGCAATTCCAGCAATTATGCTGCGATCAAAGGCTGCTTCGATGATCAAATCTTTAGAGTAAAACCCAGCAAATGGCGGAACACCCAAAATAGCTAAGTAGCCTACAAAAAATGTTCCGAAGGTAATCAACATAACTGCCCGAAGCGCACCGAATTTACGCATGTCTACTTCATCATTCATCGCATGCATTACTGAACCAGCACCAAGGAACATGCCTGCTTTAAAAAAACCGTGAGTTAACAAATGCATGATGGCATAAACATAACCAATTGGACCTAAACCAGCAGCTAGCACCATATAGCCAATCTGACTCATCGTCGATGCCGCCAATGCTTTCTTGATATCATCTTTTGCCATACCAATAAATGCACCAGCAAGTAGCGTCACAACACCAACCACAATTACAGCGTTTTGCGCAGCAACTGATAAGTCATAAATTGAATTCGATCTAACAATTAAATAGACGCCAGCAGTCACCATCGTGGCAGCGTGAATCAATGCTGAGACTGGAGTTGGACCTTCCATCGCATCAAGCAACCAGCTTTGCAGCGGTACCTGCGCGCTTTTACCCGCAGCGCCAACCAATAGGAACAAGCCAATGAGAAACAGCACAGTTGCTGAACCCTGCTCTGCCTTATCTGAGATGCCGGCAAAGGTAACCGTATGGAATGCAACAAACATCAACATAATAGCTAGCGAAAGGCCAACATCGCCAACTCGGTTAACCACAAATGCTTTTTTAGCTGCCGCTGCAGCGGACGGCTTATGTTGGTAATAACCAATCAATAAATATGAGGCTAGACCAACACCTTCCCAGCCAACATAAAGTAATAAGTAGTTATCAGCGAGTACCAGAAGCAACATGGCTGCTACGAACAAATTCAAGTAACCAAAGAATCGACGTTTACCTGGATCGTGATCCATATAGCCAAGCGAGTAAATGTGAATCAATGACCCCACGCCAGTAATCAACAGCACAAAACTCATTGAAAGCGGATCTAGCTGCAATCCAAAGGGCACCTGGAAGCTACCAATGTTGATCCATTCAAACAGGATTAAATTCTGACTTCGCAATTCTTCTGGCAGCGCAAGTAGTTCTAACCATAAATAAACCGCAAAGCCAAAGCTGGCAATCGGCATTAAAGCAGCTAGTAACGGGCCAAAGCTATTAGTGCGGTTTCCACCTAACAACAAAACCAGCGCACCAAAAAGTGGCAGTGCAATTAGCAGCCATAGGTTAGCAAAACTACCAGTTGCTACCTGGTTAGTCAGGCTTGGACTAATTGCTTCCAGCGCAAATGAGTATCGCACTTATCTCCTTGTTAGGCCCGCAGTAGATTCGCTTCGTCGATCGAAGCGGTCTTTCTTGTTCTAAAAATCGCCATAATAATCGCAAGGCCAATTACAACTTCTGCTGCTGCAACCACCATCACAAAGAAAGCAACAACTTGACCATCAAAATTGCCATTCGCTCGTGCAAACGCAACGAAGGCAAGATTTGTCGCATTGAGCATCAATTCAATTGACATGAACATCACAATGGCATTTCGTCTGACCAAAACACCAACTGCACCTATTGAGAACAAAATGGCAGAGAGGATGATGTAATTAGTTACGTCCATCGTCTCCCCCCTCGATCACGACATTACCTTGCGACAAATCAACAATTTGCTGAGAATCGACTTGATCAACTTCTCGCACTGAACCTCGCGCCTGCAGCGGTGCTGGCACTGAGTTGGCAGCAATGGAGCCATCTGGCAACAGCGCCGGGGTATCAACTGCATTGTGTCGAGCGTAGACGCCAGAAGGTGGCAGTGGACCTGGATGTTTTCCAGTTAGGGCATAGTCAGCAAATCTTGCTTGTTGCTGTTCTCGCTGATTTAATTTTGGTGTAATTCGTTCTCGGTGCGCCAGCACCATGGCACCCACTGCTGCCGTAACTAACAATGCTGCAGTTACTTCAAGTGCTAACACATATTTACCAAACATTAAGTTAGCAATAGCTTGCACATTGCCACCAGCGATAGTTGAATCAAGAGAATTTCCAGATGCGATAACCGCACCACCAATACTGCTAGTTAGTAGCAAGCCAAGTGCAACTGCAACAGCAATTGCTGCAACTCGCTGCCCTCGCAATGTCTCAGTTAATGAATCAGAAGAATCCACACCAACAATCATCAATACAAACAAGAACAGCATCATCACCGCACCGGTGTAGACGATGATCTGCACCATTCCCAAAAACGGTGCAGACAACTGTAGGTAAAGCACTGCCAGACTAATCATGGTTAACGCAACAAACAGCGCTGAATGAACAGCTCGCTTTGATAGCAACATACCCAGCGCACCTGCTACTGCAAGAGTTGCCGAGATAGCAAAAACCAAACTCATTGCTGCTCACTCTCTGCAATTTGTGCAGGTGTCGCACCTGTTACTTTGCCCGAGTAGTAGTCGCGATCTGATAATCCTTCAACCATCTGATGTGGCGGCTGCGCCATTCCTGGCAATAGTGGTGCCAATAGATCTTGCTTTTCATAAATTAATTTAGCTCTTGAGTTATCAGCTAGCTCGTATTCATTGGTCATAGTCAGGGCACGAGTTGGGCAAGCCTCAATACATAAGCCGCACAAAATGCAACGCAAATAATTGATTTGGTAAACCTTGCCATAACGCTCTCCCGGGGAGAATCGCGCTTCTTCCGTGTTATCCGCACCTTCAACGTAAATTGCATCTGCAGGACAGGCCCAAGCGCAAAGCTCACACCCAATACATTTCTCTAAGCCGTCTGGATAACGATTAAGTTGGTGACGACCATGGAAGCGTGGCTTCGGCGGATATATGTGCTTTTCTTCCGGATACTGTTCCGTGATTGGTTTACGGAACATCATGGAAAAAGTGAGCCAAAAACCTCGAACAACTTGTGGCAACCTAGCCATCACTACCTCGCTTAGTCTCAACTTCTGGTCGGTTGGTGCGGTTAGTTCGCGCAGCACTCATTGGCGGAACTGGAAAACTTGGTGCGGTAGCCTCAGTTTCCACCGTCTCCTTTTTTGATTTTCGATATTCCAAAATCAAACTTATCAACAGCAGTGCAGCAACTGGTGCGGCTAACCAAGTCAAGATCCTGGTGTTTGAAATCAGGTCCTCAGAGATCGCAACGCGTGCTGCGCCAACTACAAAAACCCAACCCAGCGCTACTGGAATTAGTACTTTCCAACCAAAGTCCATGAATTGGTCATAACGCAATCTTGGCAATGTCCCGCGCAACCAAATAAAGATAAAGATAAATGCCAACACTTTGCCAAAGAACCAAACCAGCGGCAGCCAACCTTCGTTAGCACCTGGAATCATTGAGAATGGGAATGGTGCTCGCCAGCCACCTAAGAACAGTGTTGTCGCAAGTGCCGATACGGTCACCATATTTACATATTCTGCTAAGAAAAACAATGCGAACTTCAATGATGAATACTCGGTATGGAAACCACCTACAAGTTCACCTTCAGCTTCTGGTAAATCAAACGGCGCACGGTTCGTTTCACCAACCATTGATGTGGTGTAAATGATGAATGATGGCAGCAGCAAAATTGCGTACCAAATTCGCTCTTGCGCTGTCACAATTTCCGAAGTCGACATTGAGCCGGCATAAAGGAAAACCGCAAC
>WLEH01000055.1 GCA_009704345.1 Actinomycetota bacterium
TACTGCCATTTCCGGCAGCAACCTCTCGGTAAGAAGCATCATTGGTTAGCACCCACAATGAATCCATCAAGGAACCGCGAGGGTTAATACGACGAACCAACTTGGTTTCAATTTCCTTTCGAGGTACTGACAACAACATGGCGCGACGCAAATCTCTTGCTCGGTCATCAGCAGCCTTTACACCAGTGATAGCAAATGGACCGGTGTACTGAGCGCCAGTTGGTGTTTGACGTCCAACGCGAAGATCTACGTGCTCATACACGGCCTGCGGATAAATTACTGTGCCAACACCACTTAGTCGCTGGAACTGACGAATTGAGTCAACAGTTGCCTGACCTGAGAAGATGTCTGCTTCCTTGTTGGCAATTGCCTGTGGCGCCGCAGCACCGCTCAAGATCTTGATAACAATTGTCTTGATCTTTGGCTTTGGACCAGTGTTGTAGCGAGGATTCTGTACCAAGGTAATGCTCTGATTCGCAACAATCTCTCGAATGTTATATGCACCATTGCGAACTAGCAGAAGTGGATTTGTGCTAGCACTAACACTGTTAGTGATATAGTTTCTACTCCAAACTTCACCCATCTTCTTAAGAAGATCTGGGTTTTTGCCTTCGTAAGCATCTAGGAATCTCTTCTTCGCAGCAGTGTTTTCTGCAGCGGTTCCAAGCGAGGTCTTGCCTTCAGCTAGTAGCACTAGTGTGTGAACTGGGAAGGTTCCTGGGCCGTTTAGATCCCAATCTGGAATTGGATACTTCCAACGATAAGTGACCGTTAGGTTGTCCTTGCCGATAATTGGCTTGCCAGCTGACGCGTTGTTGTAGAAACCTGAATAGCAAGCAGCATTGAATGCAGTTGCTCCAGCGGCTGGATCGCCCAAACCGTTTTCTTTCGAGTATTCGTTGCTGCAGGTAACGTGAGTTAGCAGCAGATCTTCAGCTGTGATTGGAGTTCCGTCATTCCAAACAAGTCCCTTGTTCAATTTCCACTCAGTGCGGAAATCGGTAGCGGTGTCCTTAACAATTCGGTATGAACCGTAAGTAGGATTCGCAACTACCTGGGCCTTATCGTTTACATAGTTGAAGCTTTGACCAGTTAAATAATTTACATAATTATTGGTGGCCAAGTTGAAATTTCGAACTGAGCTGTTCAACGATGTGAAACCATTGTTTTCAATCGTTACCACTGAGTCCTTCGTATTTGCACTTGACGGAAGGATCGCTCCCGTAACTGCAACGGCTGCTGCCACAGATACTGCAATAGCAACCCGATAAAAACGAGACTTTCTCATTTAATCTCCTTGGTGGGTGGTCTCACTGAATTCCCCCCACCAATTGGAGACGGCCGGGCCTTCAGAGAGAAGTGCGGCGAATAGTACCCACTTATCCACAGTTGGCCTAGACCCCCCCGTTACCAAATCTTTACTTGCGAATCGTGGGTAAATCTCGACAGTAATGAGGGTTTCACAGGAAGCCCAGCGCCTTCTCAGTCTCCATTTTGCGGGCAGCTAGGCCCGCCAGAAGTCTTTGGAACCAGCAAATCAAGATCGATGTCCGACTTTTCCCTCAACTCCCATGGCTGGTCTGGCCCGATGGGTTGCTCACCTCTATAAAAGGCCATCAGTTTGGGCAAACAGACTCATCGAGTGAGCGTTAGCTGCATTCATTTCTCTTTTGCAGTTTCAGCCAGCACAACACCAATCAAAACGGCAGCACCACCTAATAATTGAATTGCTAACAGCGATTCGTTCAGTAGCACGAATGCAATTGCAGATGCTGTAACTGGCTCTAAAGTGCCAACGATGGCAACAGTTCGAGCTTTCAAATGTCTCAGCGATATGAACGATAGGAAAAAAGGCGCAATGGTGCCCATCACGATCATCCAAGACACTAGCAACCAAGTTGGAAAAGCGTTACTGGATTCAGAAAACAAACTAGTCTCACCAGCAAGCAAGCTAGGTTCAAATTGCCACCATGGCTGCAGGATTGCCCAAAAAATTACACTCGCGCCAAATGCCAGCGTTACTACAGCCAAGGGCGGACGCTTTGCTACTAATTTTTCACCAGTGATGAAGTAAACGGCTAGGGAAATTGCCGCGAGCGAAGCAGCAATCACTCCAATTGAATCTAACGTGAAGCCGCCCCAAACATTGGTCACCATGGAAAGTCCAGCAATAGTGATAGCTAGCGCAAACCAAACACGCTGCTTTACCGGTTCTTTCTCGCCAAATCTGGCCCATAGCGCAACTAGCACTGGTGCGGTGTATTCAATAACTAACGCAACACCAATATCTAATCTATTGATCGCAACAAAATACAAGTATTGAACTAACGCAACGCCAATAATCCCATAAGCGAAAAATTTAGGAACTTCCACAATTCTGAGTTTTAGGTGGGGTCGGACAAAGATCAGGGCAAAAACCACTAAAACCGCAAATGCGCCCGTTACTCGAATTTGACTTAGTTGTGCGGCATCAATACCCGAAACTAATAGTGATTTTGATACCGAACCGTTTGCCGCAAATAAAAGCACTGAACTGAGCAAAGCTACATGCCCAACAACGGGACGCTTTACAAATTCGGTTGTAGCCATAAGGGCTAGAGCCTAATGGTTATGTTGAATGCAATTAGCGAGGCACGGTGAGAGACTTGGGTTGACTTTCGCCCACTTCATTAGATGCGAATATCTGTAGTTTTGACCCAGGCTTTACTGCAGTGCTTCTTATGGTGCATTTAGTTGAGTTGCCCGTTACTCGGCATAACGAAATTCCATTAGTTGTCGTTACCCGATATCCAGTAATTGCCGAACCACCATTATCAGCTGGTGGTTGCCAAGTAACTAACAAATTTGGCTTGCCAGCAACTTTAGCGATTTTTGCTCTAGTTACCTTTGCTGGTTCACTGGCAACAATTGATACTTCAGCTAACTCAATTCGTTCTGACCGACCAAGTGGAGTGTCAACAAAAATTGCCAATTGATATCTTCCGGCGCTCGCGTTGATGGTGCAGCCATATTGAGTTAACGGCACTTCACAAAGCATTCGCTCAGTTGCTGAGTCAATGACTCTAACTCGAATTGCACTCTTTGGCACACTACTTACTCGAATTGGATCGCCCCATGTCAACGCAATCGAGCGAACACCAGGAACAACTTCAATATTTGATGGTGGTCCACCTGGACCTATTTCAACATTGAATTCATATGCAGTGCCATCGCCTTTTGCCGAAACCGCATATAGGCGATACTTAGTTTTTCCAACATTTGTGCGGAATTGACAGCGAAGTTCAGTGGTGGTCTGGCACACATTTCTGAAACCAGTGGCATCACCGATCTCACTTAACCTAACCTCAACGTTTTTGATCTCACCTGATGCTTTGCGAATTCGGAAAGTAACCAATTCGCCTTGCGATTTTTTGCGCATTTCAATCAACATGGCATCAGTATTTGCAACATTCACGCCACCAACTGCCAAGATCACATCGAATGCCTCAATTTTCGCGTAGTCCGCTGGGGTGTCTGGAATCACGCTAGTGATATTGACTCCACCGCCCGCGGCATCAGCCACATAAACTCCTAAATATGCCCGTTTAGTTTCAATTACTTCATCTACCCGATAGCCAGTAATTGCCGTAGATGGCGAACTTGGAGCCCGCCAAGTCACAATCACATCACTGCCGCTAATTTCATAATTAACCTGCTCGGGTTCGGACGGCGCTGAATTTGCAATTGAGGCTATCCCCTGATTAATGATCGGCTGATAAAAACTAGCCACCATCCCGGTTGCCACATTGCTTCCTCGATAAGAAGGAATGCATGACGTATCGCCGCCCGCATTAACGCCAACTAGCACTAATTCATCATTTATACGCGCCACAATCGGACCGCCAGAATCACCAGGACAAATCGATTGAGTTGATGTGCCCGTAGTTTGAATAATGCTGCCAGTTGGAAATTGAAAACTCAGCGAACTTGGTCGAACTCGCAGATCAATTTTTCGCGCGATGCCGTCATTGTCTCGATCCAACGCCAACTTGCCATAACCTAAGTGCGTTACCGTCCCTCGAGTTGATTGCAACTCACGAACCTCTGCTGCTGAAGCAACTCGTGTCACTATGGGGGTTCCTAATGGTTTATCCAGCGTTAAAACTGCAAAATCATTTGCTTCAATGGTGTCAGTTCGATTCTGATAGCCACGAACCCAATTCACTTCAGTTGCTCTGGCTCTGGTAGCAATATTGTCGTTGTTTAAATCAGCGCCTGGTGTAGCAATAAACAATCCATTGGGATAAGTAATCGTGGTGCCGTTCTGAATCACACAGTGAGCTGCCGTGACCACTAGGCGCGGTTGCAACAGCGCGCCAGAGCAGAATGCCCTCGTTGCAGTTCGACCATGAACCAAAGCAACTACTACGCCATCACCGGTTGCCACCTCGCCACCCTGGACCGCAGCTGCTGGCGGCACGGCGAGCAGCCCAAAAAGCATGCTCGCTGCGACCAAAAGTGATCTGATTGGCGCTCCCATAGCCTTAATTTTCGCACGCATATCTAATTGCTACCAATTGAGATTGTTAAATTCCTTAGAGCCACAAGGGGCCGCTGCGATCTGCCGATTTCTTGGGTTTCCTAGGTATGGTTCCCTAATGAAATTCAATAAATACTTAATCCCGCTGGTTATGGTGCTTGCTCTCGCGCTATTTCCAGTTGCGACCGCACAGGAACTTGATAACTCTCAACTAAACAACACCGGCATTATCGTCAATTCAACCGCCGAGATTCCAGCTCCACCGAAAGCAAAAGTAAAGGCATACTTAGTTGCAAATCTGACTACTGGTGAGATTTTGGCAGCTAAAAACCCGCAAAAGAAACTGCCACCGGCTAGCACAATAAAGGGACTAACTGCGATCACGTTACTTGATAAATTAGAGCCAAATCGTGAATACCGAGTTCGCCGAGCAGATGCTCAAATGTATGGCTCGCAAGTAGGAATTGTGCAAGGTCGCACCTACACCATTGAACAGCTTTGGTATGCGCTGCTATTGCCATCTGCAAATGACGCCGCCATGGCGCTCGCGAATGCAAATGGTGGGTTACCGAAAACAATTTCGCAGATGAACCAAACGGCAAAATCGTTGGGTGCCATAAATACGGTTGCGAAAACACCGCATGGTTTAGATACTGCTGGGCAAGTAACTACCGCTTTTGATCTGGCATTAATTGGTCGTGCTGCGATTAACAATGACACTTATCGAAAATATGCTAGGGCAACTAGTTATGTTTTTCCCAGAGTTGGCAGATCTTCCGTAGATAAGAAAATAGCCAACACCAATCGCATGTTAACAAGTTATCCAGGTGTCATTGCTGGCAAAACTGGCTTTACCACACAAGCTCGAAATACCTATTTTGGTGCGGCTCGGCGAGATGGTCAGATTATTCTGATCACCTTTTTAGGGGCGGAGTATGGCCGCGACGCCTTAGCAACCCAGCTGTTTGATTGGGGCTTTGCCGTGACCGGCTTGATTCAACCTATTGGCAAATTGCCCAATTGACTCGATAGTAACCATTATTTGGGTTAGCGTTCGCAAATGAGATTAGCCCCAGCACAACTTCGGCTGCTTTATTTGATCAATGCTATTTCAGCCGGAATTGGATTTGCAATTCAATTTGTCATTAATCTGTTTGACTTAGTTCCAGTTGATGATGAGTTTCCAACACTGCTAGGGGGCCATGCTGCTGGAATAGCTGGCGCAGTTGGTCGATTAACTGATTCGTTCAGTTATTTCACCATCTGGAGCAATCTCATGGTGCTTGGTGTTATGACGGCGCTCTATCGAAATCCAAATCGAGACAGTTTTAAGTTTCGCACCCTGCGGCTGGACAGCGTGTTGATGATCACGGTAACTGGAGTGGTTTATCACGTTTTAATTGCGCCTTACTATCCACCAATTAGTTGGAACCGCTATTCCGATATCTTTTTACACACAATTACACCGATTTTGACTTTGTTTATTTGGCTGTTAGTTGGGCCTCGGAAATGGATTAATCTCAGAGTTGTCTTTGCCGCATTGTTGATTCCAATTGGCTGGCTTGGTTACACCCTATTTCGCGGCATTGTGATTGGTCGCTATCCATACGACTTCTTAGATGTGATCACCCATGGCTATCTGCCAGTGCTAATTACGGCCGCGATGATAATCGTAGTTGGATTAATTGCTGCGCTGTTTTATCTATTACTAGATAAAGTGCTACCAATCAATAATTAAACTCCGGTGTAGTAGTGGGAAATTTTGGTCAGTCCCGCATCAATAATCGCAAACCCTTCGGCAAGTTCAGCCGCTGAAACATTGCACGGCGGCACAATATGCATGCGATTAAAGTGAACAAACGGCAACAGGCCTGCTGATCGACAATGTGCAGTTAATTCGGTCATCGCAGGGCTAGAGCCACCATATGGTGCCAGCGGCGCGCGAGTTGCTCGATCGGTTACTAAATCCATTCCCCAGAACACCCCAAGACCACGAATATCACCAATTAATTTATGTTTATCAGCTAATTCATTGAGTGCAGGCTTAATCACAGTTTCACCAATAGTCCGAGCATGCTCAACAATTTTTTCGTCTTCCATTACCTCAATTACCGCAACTGCCGAAGCGCAAGCTAACGGATGTCCGCTATAGGTAAGGCCGCCTGGGAATACCCGTTGATCAAATGTCTGGGCAATTTCATCTGAGATGATGACGCCACCTAGCGGGACGTAACCTGAGTTAACTCCTTTGGCAAACACAATTAGATCTGGCACCGCACTAAAGTGTTGATAAGCAAACCAAGAGCCAGTGCGACCAAAGCCAGCCATCACTTCATCTGCAATCCAAACAATTCCATACTTATCGCAGAGCGCACGAACGCCAGCAAGATAACCAGGCGGCGGCACCAAGATGCCATTTGTGCCAACGACCGACTCAATCAAGATTGCGGCAATTGTGTTTGGTCCTTCAAACTGAATTACTTGCTCCAAGTGAGCCAGCGCCCGCTCTGCTTCTTGCTCTTCACTGGTTGACCAAAATGGGGAACGATATAAGTACGGACCAAAGAAATGGATGTGACCATAACTA
>WLEH01000056.1 GCA_009704345.1 Actinomycetota bacterium
CAGATTCCGATTATGATCGCGAAAAACTACAAGAGCGACTAGCCAAGCTAGCTGGCGGCGTTGCCGTTATTAAGGCTGGTGCCGCAACTGAAGTTGAGCTGAAAGAGCGTAAGCACCGAATTGAAGATGCCGTACGAAATGCTAAGGCTGCAGTTGAAGAAGGCATTGTTGCCGGCGGTGGTGTAGCAATTTTGCAGGCTGCCGATAAAGCATTTGCAAGTCTGAAACTTGAAGGTGACGAAGCAACTGGGGCTGCAATTGTTCGCGTAGCAGTAGAGGCACCACTAAAGCAGATTGCAATCAATGCTGGCCTTGAAGGTGGCGTAGTGGTAGAGAAAGTTCGCAGTTTGACTCCTGGTGAAGGATTGAACGCTGCAACAGGAGAGTATGTCGATATGTTTAAAGCCGGCATTATTGATCCAGCCAAGGTAACGCGCTCAGCACTACAAAACGCAGCATCAATTGCCGCACTATTCCTAACCACTGAGGTTGTTATTGCAGATAAGCCAGAAAAGGCTGCTGCTGCCGCACCTGGTGGTGGAGATATGGATTTCTAAATCCAGATACTTAGATTAAGGGCGACTGCAAAGCAGTCGCCCTTAATTATTTGCTGGAATTCCAAAACCAGTTGAGAAGACTCGTTTTGAAATTTCCAATGCAATGGCATAGCTAATCGAGACGCCAGCAATCAAAACTAAGAATTCCCAGGGCACTCTGGGCAAACCTAAGAATTCAACGACACCGAAAACTGGTACAGCCCAAGCCACAATTACAGTTCCAATACAAAACCAAAGCAACAATTTTCCAGGCAAACTAAGCCACGGTGCTTTTTTTGTTCGCAGTACTAGAATCGCAATTATCTCTGTCAGTAAAGACGTAGCAAACCAGGCGCTTCGAATCTGATTCTCCTCTCCATTGAGAATCGATAGTGCAGTTATGAAAAGAATAAGATCAAACGCAGTTGATACCAGGCCAAAGATGACCATAAAGTGTCCAATATCGCGCATCCGCCAAGTGCTAGGTCGTGCAAGATCTTCCGGATCGACCTTATCCCACGAAACCGTAACTGATGGAAGGTCGCTTAGAAAATTCAATAGCAGAATTTGAGTTGGCAACATTGGTAAAAACGGCAAAAAGAACGATGCAAGCGCCATAGAAAGAACATTTCCAAAAGATGCACTGATCGTAATTCTTACATATTTCATTGTATTTTCAAAGGTACGTCGACCAATTCTTATACCATCAGCAATTACCTTTAGATCCTTCTCAAGCAATACAACTGAGGATGCGCTCTTTGCAATATCTACGGCTCTATCAACACTTATCGATACATCTGCATTTTTTAGTGCAATTACGTCATTAATTCCATCGCCCACAAAACCGACGGTTTTTCCAGATTTGCTATAACCTTCTACGATTCGAGCCTTCTGAATAGGATCGATTTCTGCGAAAATTTGACACTTTTCAATCCTGTTCTGCAATTGCTGGTTACTCAACTCACTCAATTCTTTTCCGGTAATACATATATCGGAAGGCAAATCAAAGACTCTAGCCGCGTGAAGGGCTGACTCTCGGCTATCTCCAGTAATGATTACCAGCTGGACACCTAACTCAGATAACTCGTCGATTGCTTCCTGGGCGTCAAGTTTCGCTGGATCTTCAAGTAATACCATCCCTTCAAAAATTAAATCTTCCTCTGAATTGGTATAACCTGAAGCAATCGCAATAACTTTGAATCCCTCGCCTGCGAATTCTTGATGCAATTTGAGTATCTCTGCTTCAAAAGGCTCAATGGATGCTATGGAATTATCTGTTCTAACCTTTGTACATAAATCAAACGTCTCGCTAAATGCACCTTTGCAAACGAGTTCACCATCTTCAAAAATGACAGAGACTCGACGACGTTCAAATGAGAATTCAATCTCTTGTTTTTTCTTTCTAATTGGATAAGTTACTTCCATTTTGGCTATTGCGCGATCAATCACATTAGCTGAACTCTCTTGGGTGACTGCATTTTCGTACGCTAGGAGCTTTACTCGGTCATCGATTGTGCCGAAAGGATTGATGTACTTTGCCACAGTCAACTGGCCGGTTGTAAGGGTTCCAGTTTTGTCAGCACACAGAATTTGCAGAGTTCCCAAATCTTCAATCACATCAAGTCGACGAATCAACACCTTCTCTTCAGACAATTTACGGGCTCCGGCAGACAAACAAACAGAGATAATTACTGGAAGCATTTGGGGGGTGAGTCCAACCGCTAGTGCAAGCGAAAACAATAAGGAACTAAGTGCCGGCCGATCAAGAATCAGATTTCCGACAAAGACGAAAACTACTAAAATGGCAATAGCGCGCGCAACCAAGAATCCAAACTGTCTAGTGCCTCTTTCGAAAGATGTTTCAACGTCTTGATTTTCCAATTTAGAAGCAACCAAACCGTAGGAGGTTGACATTCCAGTCTTTAGAACAATTGCTTGACAACTCCCGCTCAACACATGTGTACCAGCCAAAAGCTTGTTATCTTCATAAGAAGTTTTTGACTTTGGTGATGACTCACCAGTTAAAACCGATTCATCAACTGAGAGATTTGAACTGCTGATAATTTCAAGATCTGCCGGAACCAAGTCGCCAGAAACCAGATAGATAACATCACCAGGAACAATTTCCTCACTTGTAATTTCAATTATGTTTCCGTCTCGATATACCTTAACAAAAAACTTCAGAAGGTTGGCCAGCTTCTGCATAGTTGACTCAGCCCTGAATTCTTGCGCAAAGGTGAGAAGTCCACTTGGGATGATGAGTGCAAAAATTAAGAGGGCATCATGCACATTTCCCAATAAACCATAAACGGTTGCACTGATTAGAAGAATTACGATAGTTGGGTTAGTAAATTGCCTAATCAAAAGTCGAAGAGGGGAGAAATCATGCTTATTGGTTAGCTCGTTAGGGCCAAATTTTTCAAGTAGCTCTCGTGCCTCTGCTTGAGTTAATCCGACCATGCCTCAATTCTCTACCAACAAAAAGGCATAGTCGAGTATTTTGGAATTTTAGGTTTATTACGTTCTAGGAAAGTTAGAAGAGGTCAGTAGAGTCCATAATTTGATAGGCATACCCCTGTTCCGCTAAGAAACGTTGCCGATGGGCGGCAAACTCAGCATCAACAGTGTCACGAGTGACTACGGTATAGAAAGTGGCTGTTCTACCATCTTTTTTTGGGCGCAGAATTCGACCAAGCCGTTGTGCCTCTTCTTGCCTTGAACCAAAAGTGCCAGAAACCTGTATGGCAATTGTTGCCTCAGGTAAATCAATTGAGAAATTCGCGACTTTAGAAACGATCAAGACATTTATTTCACCCTGTCTAAACATTTCATATAGTTCTTGTCGCTCTTTAATTGGAGTTTCACCAGTGATAAGTGGTGCTTTCAGATCATCACTTAATCGATGTAGTTGTTCTAAGTATTGACCGATTACAAGAATCTGTTCGCCTTCATGTTTGGCAAGAAGCTTTTCAACAGTCTTTATTTTCTCTGGCGTAATGGCAGCAATTCGATATTTTGAATCATCTTCACTTACCGCGTAATTTAATCGTTCATCTTCACTTAGTGTGACTCGAATTTCAACGCATTCTGCCGGCGCAATGTATCCCTGATTCTGCATTTCTTTCCACGGCACATCAAAGCGCTTAGGGCCGATCAAACTAAACACATCACCTTCTCGGCCATCTTCCCGAACTAACGTTGCAGTAAGACCAAGTCGACGTCTGGCTTGAATATCTGCAGTGAATCGGAAAACTGGCGCGGGTAGCAAATGCACTTCGTCATAAATGATTAAACCCCAATCCCGGGCATCAAATAAATCTAAGTGAGCGTATTCGCCTTTTTTCTTAGTGGTCATCACTTGATAAGTAGCAATAGTTACTGGCTTAATCTCTTTTTTTGAACCGGAGTATTCACCGATCTCCTCTTCAGTTAATGAAGTTCGATTTAATAATTCTTCGCGCCACTGCCGGGCTGATACGGTATTTGTTACCAAAATCAAAGTAGTCGCCTTAGCTTTTGCCATAGCTGCTGCTCCAACAATTGTCTTGCCAGCACCACAGGGGAGCACAACCACACCTGAGCCACCGTGCCAGAACGAATCAACTGCATGGTTTTGGTATGGCCGAATCGCCCAGCCATTTTCAGCCAGCTCAATTGGATGTGCTTCACCATCTACATAGCCAGCAAAGTCTTCGGCTGGCCAGCCTAATTTCAATAACGCTTGCTTTAGTGCACCGCGTTCGCTGGGGAATACGATGACAGTCTCATTATCAACTCGCTTACCCATCATCGGGACAATTTTTTTATTGCGCAGCACTTCTTCTAAGACTGGTTTATCAGTGGTAGTAAGGATTAAGCCGTGAACCGGATGGTTCTCAAGTTTAAGTCGGCCATATCGACCCATCTGATCAGCGATATCAATCAATAAGGCGTTAGGTACGGCATAACGCGCATATTTAATCAACGCATCAACAACTTGCTCAGCATCATGACCGGCTGCCCGGGCGTTCCAAAGCGCAAGCGATGTGATGCGATAAGTATGTATGTGCTCTGGAGCGCGCTCTAACTCAGCAAAGGGCGCAATTGCTTTGCGGGCTTCATCCGCCATCGGATGATCAATTTCTAAAAGTAAAGTGCGATCGCTCTGCACAATCAGCGGCCCGTTAGTCAAGGTACTCCCTTATTGGATGACCGCGTATTATCTCAAATTATCAAGCTTTAAGCAGCCGGGTGATCATCTCCGCTAGCAATTTCACTCTCGGCTCAATCGCTGAAACTGAAACCCACTCGGTGCGAGCGTGTGAGCCAGCACCAACTGCACCTAAGCCATCGATAGTTGGGATGCCAATTGCAGCGGTGAAATTACCATCACTGGCGCCACCAACTTCAGCATTAGCCAAGTTGGTAATACCCACTTCGGGTGCAATCTCTTGCGCGAGGCTGAACAATCCCATACTCAATTTAGTTTCCATAGGTGGTCGATTAATGCCACCCTTAACTTCAATTTTAATTCCTGGTATTGAAGATGTAATTGACTTAATCTCACTATCAACGCGCTGTTGCTCAGTTGCGCTCCAAGCTCTAACGTCAATACTTAATTCTGCTAACGCTGGCACTGTATTAGTTGTGGTGCCAGCTTTAATCACGGTTGGAGTAACCGTTGTGCCTAACTCAGCACTACCAATTTTGCTAACTGAAAGCGCAATCTCACTAATTGCCAAGCCGGCATTGATTCCTTTTTCTGGCTCTAATCCAGCATGGGCAGCTAAGCCGTGCGCAACTATTTCGTAGTTTGAAGTTCCCTTGCGCGCAGTTTTAAGCGCTTCATGTTGCGCACATTCCAGCACCAGCACTGCAACAGCGCTTGCTGCTGCTTGCTCAATTAAGCCACGTGAAGTTTCTGAACCAATCTCTTCATCAGTAGTCAACAGATACGCCACACCTGGCAAATTTGCCGCAGCGATGGCATGAATTCCCTGCACTACGCCAGACTTCATATCCACGCAGCCAGGCCCAGTTAATTTATCGCCATTAATTGCAAATGGAATTTCAGCTAAAGTGCCAATTGGCCATACCGTATCTATGTGGCCAAGCACTAACACCTTTGGCTGTTCTGCTCCCCACCATAAGTGATCTCGCCCTGCCACATTGATTACTTTGCCCGGTGAACCAAGTCGCTGCGTCAGCATTTCATTTGCCACCTGAACTACTCGGGCACAAGCATCGAGGTCCGCGCTGGGCGATTCGGTTTCAATCAAGGTTTGCATGTCAGCAAGCACAGTATTCAGATTCACCATGGCGACAAGATACTGTGTAGGGCATGGATTGGGTCAATCATTGGCGCGACCGCAGCGATCAGGCGAGTGCTGGCTTGCGGGTGCGCCAACTTTCTAGCGGGGCTGAACTGACCCAACTGCGTGAACTATTCGACCTCACCTGGCCCTCGCCATCAAGCCAGATCACCCAAAACTTTGGCACCGCGCTGTTGCACTCTGGTGCAGTCTTAACGGGCGCATATAAGGACGATCAACTAGTGGCTGGTGCGTTAGCAATTGTAAGCAATCAAGCTGGCACGGTAGGACTGCATTCCCATATGGCGGCCACCCATCCCGATTATCGCGGCCATGGTTATGGCGCAGTAGTTAAGTATGAACAAGCGGCAATTGCGGCCGCGCAAGGAATTAGCACCATTACTTGGACGTTTGATCCGCTAGTGCTGCGTAATGCAAAATTAAACATTCTCAATTTAGGTGTTAGTGTGAAAAAGTTTGTGCCAGATTTCTATGGTCAGATGGAAGATGCGATCAACGCAAATGATTTAACTGATCGGCTTTGGTGTGAATGGCAATTAGATCAACCGCGAGCATTGCAAGCACCACATCAACCGATGGCTGATGCTGATTTGATTAAAGTTCCGATTGTGAAAGATATTGGAGTGGTTAAGAATTTGGAACCAGAGCGCGCTCGAGAGTTGCGACTAGAAATGCGCGGTGCGTTATCAGCAGCGTTAGATGGCAGTAGAGAAATAGTTGGCATCTCCATTAATGACGAATACTTGATAGGTAAATTATGAAAATCCAAGAAATTACATTACGACGATTAGCAATGCCGCTGGTTCGACCATTTAGAACTTCGTTTGGTACGCAGACTCAACGCGATGTGCTGTTAGTTGAAGTGTTAGCAGATGGCAATACCGGATATGGTGAATGTGTTGCCATGAGCATTCCGCTTTATTCGGAAGAATATGTGGTTGCAGCGCAAGATTTCATTACCAGATTTGTAGCACCAAGACTTTTTCAAAAAGATATCGAACCAACTGAATTTGCTGAATTAGTTTCTGATTTGCTGGGTAATCGAATGGCTAAGGCAGCCGTTGAAATGGCGCTGCTGGATGCTTGGTTAAAAGGCCAGGGGATTTCATTTGCTGATTACTTAAGGGTAGAGCGCGACCGGGTTCCAGTTGGTGTCAGTATTGGAATTTCTGATACTACCGATGCGCTTCTTGCTGAGGTGAATATGTTTGTGGAACAAGGCTATCGCCGGGTTAAGTTAAAAATTGAACCAG
>WLEH01000057.1 GCA_009704345.1 Actinomycetota bacterium
GAATTGTCATCAAACGCCAACCAACTCCACTCGCATCCCTGTCGCGCTGAACTCCAGATAAACCCATTTGGTGGCGTATACAAATAATGTACTAAGGGTGCTGCTGCTTGATAGCGTTTATCAAATTCCTTTAGTTCATCGAGTGAATCAAAATCACGGGAGTCAATATCTAGACAATTCACAATATATAAAATCTCGCTCATATTTGATCGCTCTTTAGTTTCTGGGTCATACCCGTTAAAAAGCAGCCCATAAAATTCAAAGATCCAACTATCGTTTTTCTCGATTAACTCAATCATGCCCTCGCGGAAATCACTGTAAACATCATCTAACTCATAGTATGACATCTGGCTCAAGCCATCCATAATCATGTTGGCGCTCGCCACAGTTGCATCAGGATTTAAACTCGATTGTTGCACTCCCCAATAACCTAAAACCTTGCCATCATCGGCTGCGATAAGTTTTTCCTTAATCAATTCGGCAACTGCCATAACCGAATCACCAGGACACTTGGCATCAGCAGCACAAGCAGCAAACAATCGCTCAAATGAATCGTTAAAGCCTTTACCTTGTTGTAGTGCATCTTCATCATTATCAAGTCCGATTAGCACTGGACTATCCAGCATGATCTTTCCAATATTCTCAGGGTAAGCACGCAGATATTCCATTGCCAAGGTGGTGCCATAAGAAGATCCAATGAAGTTAAGTGGTTGATCCGTTAACACTGCTCGCATCAACTCAATATCTTGAACTGTATTTTCTGTGGTGATGGTCCACCAATATGGATTTGCAGCGGCACAGTCAGTGGTAAACTTCTGAT
Source organism: Actinomycetota bacterium (assembly GCA_009704345.1). Classification (GTDB taxonomy): domain Bacteria; phylum Actinomycetota; class Actinomycetes; order S36-B12; family UBA5976; genus AcAMD-5. Next base: position 821 of record WLEH01000057.1, read on the forward strand.
CTGCTTCGACAAACTCATCTGCTTCAGTTTGTGATTCAATGTATAAATCGAATTTATAGTAACTCTCCAAATCAGCGTCATCGTCACATCTAATTGGTGATGAAAAACCAACACCGCGGGGGTCAAACCCAATAATGAAATATTCCTGATCGAGCACATCTGGAAAATCAATAGTCTGAATTGCTTCGATACCTGATGCGCCTGGCCCTCCTGGGTTATAGAACACAACCTGATCTGCTCGGCTTCCCATACCCATCATCGCAACAGTTTTAGCACCCAGCGATAAATCATCATATGAAATTGGTACCTCTATCTCGGCGCAAGTCACATTATCTTTTTCAAAGCCGGCAAAACGATAATCTTTCTTTAAAAAGTAATCTTCTGGACAGATCTCCCACTGCACGTCTTGAGATAAATATTCAGAGAGGTCAGCTGAATCAGAGGTGGCGCTGCAACCAGCGAGCACCAACAAAGTAACAACCGCGATGGACCTTATTCGCATCAACTTCCCCCTGGGATAGTTATAGCGGTAAATCCTGACAATTAACTTTGACAATACTGCAATAGCCAATAACGATTCACACCATGGTGGTAGGTAGTGGATTTGAACCACTGAAGGCATAAGCCGGCGGATTTACAGTCCGCTCCCATTGGCCGCTCGGGCAACCTACCAAGACCGCGAAGGCTACACGAGCCACTGGCCTCACAAATCAAGGCCTAGGATTGTGTAACTATGCCCCGCACCCCACAACAAGATGAACGTTATGGCGTAATTTCCGGACTTGGGGCTTACTTAATGTGGGGGCTGTTGCCACTGTTCTGGCCGCTGCTTAAACCAGCCACTGCTTTTGAAATCCTGGGCCACCGGATCATCTGGAGCTTGTTGTTTGTATTGCTTTTAATGCAGCTTACTCATAGTTGGCCAGTTGTTAAAGCAACTGTGCAAAATCGAAAGTTGTCCCTGCTGATCATATTCGCCAGTTTTTTTGTTGCAACTAACTGGGGTGTTTACATCTGGGCAGTTAATGACAATCACGTGGTGGAAACTTCGCTTGGCTATTTCATCAATCCGCTAGTTTCTGTGCTATTGGGCATGGTGTTTTTTGGTGAACGATTGCGCACCCTACAAAAAGTTGCCGTTGGTATTGCTGCTATCGCAGTTTTGGTTCTTAGTTTTGACTATGGCCGGTTGCCATGGATTGCGCTGGTATTGGCGGGCTCATTTGGAATCTACGGTGCGCTCAAAAAACAAATCAATCTGCCTGCGGTACCTGGCTTGATGATGGAAACAGTGCTGTTATTGCCACTAACCATCATCTATCTAACTTGGCTTTATCGCGATGCTGAAGCGATCTTGATTTCCAATCCAACTTTATTGATACTCGCCATAATCTCCGGACCACTAACCGCGCTGCCACTTTTGTTGTTTGGCACCGCAACTACTCGTGTGCCATTATCATGGTTGGGCGTCATGCAATACGTGGCACCAACATTACAATTCGTAATTGGGGTTTGGGTTTTTAATGAAGCCCTAAGTGGGATAAAAATAATCGGATTTATCATTGTTTGGATAGCGCTAGCTATATTTTCAATAGATGCTTTGCGGAGAAACCGTCTTGATAAACGTAAAAATGTCGCTTAACTTAACTCAACAAAGCTTACAAATTAGCGGTCAAGCCGCCATCGATCAAGAATGCTGATCCCACAACAAAACTAGCATCATCAGAAGCGAGATAGGTAATGCCAGCCGCAATCTCTGCCGGATCGGCCGTTCTACCCAAAACTCTGGGGTCTTGCACAAATCCAAGTTCATCTAATGTTTTACCCAGTGAACTAGCATGCTTATGCGACATCGCCGTATTCACACCACCAACGACTACTGAATTGACTCGAATTCCATCTTGAATGTAGTCAATTGCCATTTGTCTGCTCAGAGCAACCACTGCACCCTTGCTCGCCGCATAAACTGGTACTGAATCCATAGTTGCGAATGCATGTACTGATGCAATATTGATGATGGCGCCACCATTGGGTCGCATGGCGGGAATACAGTACTTTGAGGTCAAATACATTGATTTAACATTTACTGCCATTACCCGATCCCAGGTATCTTCGGTCAGGTCTTCAATTTTGTGATAATCAAAAACGCCGGCATTGTTTACCAACACATCAATGCGATTTTGCCCCTTAACTATCTGTTCAATTGCTTCTTTAACTTCCGATTGATTTGATACATCTACCTTCAAGAAGGTAACTTTACGTTTTTTTTCTTGCTGATCTTCTTGCCACGAAAGTCCTTGAGTTTGGTCTAACCCCAAGCCAAAAACAATCGCACCCTCTTCAGCGAACCGAGTTGCTGTTGCATTTCCAATACCCGACTCAGCTCCGGTAACAATACAAACTTTACCGGCAAATCGATTTTGCAAGATCATGCTAGGTCACCTTTCGCCGTAACTGGTCTACAACCAGTGTCGCTAACACAATCGCTCCAGTTATAACTGTCTGCCACCATGGGTCAATACCAACAGCTACCATTCCACTGGCAATTGTCTGCATTAGTGCAAGGCCAAAAAGCAATCCAATTACCGAACCTCGGCCTCCAAACAAGCTAGTGCCACCAAGCACGATGGCCGCAATGGCAGTTAGTTCCCAACCTTGACCTAGTGAGAAATAAATTGAGCCAAAATGGAAAACACTAACGGCGCCGGCTAACCCAGCACCTGCACCAGTTAAAGCAAACAAGATGGTTTTTACTCGTTTAACTTGGGTACCGCTGGTTCGTGCCGCCTCTTTATTACTTCCGATTGAAGATACCACTACACCAAAGTTGGTGCGCTTAAGCAAAATATGTCCGACTATGATGATTACAATCAAAACAATGATGCTGAAGTTTTTCAGGAAAAATGATTCCCGAAAGACTATGCCCTCTGCTTCCCAGGAATCCCGGTAGCCAGAAATCGGCTTACCACCTGGTATGTAAGTCGCCAAGCTTTTAGCAATAAACAACATGGCGATCGTTGCAATAAACGATGGTACATTTCCAACCAGAACAATAAAGGCATTAATCAGTCCAATAATGGTACCAACCAATACTCCAACCAGTAGGCCAGTCCAAGGCGAACGGTCATCTGCAACACCTTCACCCGCCACTACATATTGAGCAGCTAGCGTGCCTGCTAAGGCTGCATTCGCACCGACAGAAATATCAAATTCACCAGAGGTAATCAAAATGGTGAGAAAGACTGCGGCAATACCGACAAAGACCATGCCTTGAATCACTGAGAGAATACTTGCGCCATTAATAAATGCTGGGTTCTGCATTGCAAATACCCCGATGACCAGAATTAGAAAGGCTACGCGAATCGAACTTGCTTTAAAGCTTTCAGACAACTCTCTAGTCTTGGCAATCGCCATTTTGAGCTCCTCTGCTACTGACCTTGAGTACTAATTTGCTTAACTTTTGGTTGCGCCTATTGCCATAAGCATTAATTCTTTTTCATTTTCTAATCCACTAGCTATCTCACCAACGTTTCTGCCACCACTAAAAACAATAACTCGGTGACTCAAGGCCAATAGTTCTGGGAACTCACTTGAGATAAGTAGCACGGAATAGCCTGCTTTCGCGAACTCAACAATTGTCTTGTAAATCTCTGCCTTGGAAGCAATATCAACACCCTTGGTAGGCTCATCAAGCATGAGGATACTTGGATCAGTGATTAAGGATTTTCCTAGTACAACTTTTTGTTGATTACCACCGCTCAAGCTAGAAACTGACGCATCTAAATCTTGTGGCTTGACTTGCAAGGTTTCCAAGTACACACGTGCTCTGCTTTTTTCTTCACCCTTTTGCAAGAAACTGGCTCTTGTTAATTTTTCAATTATGCTTGCAGTAAAGTTTTGCTTAATTGCCAGATTGAAGAACAACCCTTCAGCTTTTCGGTCTTCAGTTATATAGCCAAACCCGTGAGAAATGGATTCTGAAACACTTCTGGTTTGAATTGGATTGCCTTGAACTTCTAATTTCCCATCCAAGATTTTGTAGTGACCAAATAATGCTTTAACGATTTCGGTTCTGCCTGATCCGACCAAGCCACCTAAGCCAAGGATTTCTCCTTGCCGCAATTCAAATGAAAACGGCTCAAGCAGAGGCTGCCCAGGTTTTCTTGGATTCTCTACCACCAGATCAGTCACCTTTAGTACTACCGGTGCATCCTGTCCCACGCGATGTTGGGGCGGATATAGATCGCCGAGATCTCTTCCAATCATATGAGAAACCAGTTCATCTACATCGAATCCACTTCGATCGATCTGACAAACAATTTTGCCATCGCGAAGAATAGAAATTGAATCACACAATTCGATAATTTCATCCATTTTGTGGGTAATGAATACCGTGGTTATGCCAAGTGACTTCAATGTTCGGGTTACTTCAAATAAATTCTTAATCTCATCGCCAGTAAGTGATGAGGTGGGTTCATCGAGCACCAGTACCTGTGGTTGCAAATAAATAGCGCGTGCAATCATGAGTATTTGTTTTTCGGCAAGCGTTAGTGAGGATGCTAGCTTGTCAGGTTGAAGCGGAATGTTGTATGAACTTAAGAACTCCGAGGCCCGCTTCACCACTCCAGACTTCTTGTAAACCTTGAGTGGATTTCTTGACATCTCTGGCAACATAATGTTTTCCGCAACCGTCAACGTATCGGCAACCGTAGTCTCCTGTGGCACAATCGATATGCCAATCGATTGTGCATCTAACGCTGAATTTAGCTCAGCCACTTTCCCATCAACAATGATTTGACCCGTATAGGTTCCGCTGGGATACAGACCACTTAATATCTTCATTAACGTGGATTTGCCAGCGCCATTCTGCCCAATCAACCCATGAATAGTGCCTTTTTTGACCTGAAGGTCAACATTACTGAGGGCAACAGTGTTTCCGAAAGACTTGGAGATGTCGATCATCTCTAGCGCAAAATCAGATTTGTTAGTCATTCGTTCAATTCCTCCGGATTAAAGAATGGTCAGGTGACTGTACCTGAATACAGCCACCTGACCATCTCAGATTGTTAGTCAGAATGCAACTTACTCTTCTGACTCTACGCGAGCATCAATAGCATCAACAACTGCGTAGTAAGGTGCCAAACCATCATTTAGGATGATTGGTGTTGGTAGATCATTGGCAAACTGAGCTGGTGCGTTTCCACAGATGGCATTTGCCACAATGTCAACGGCCATCTGGTGCTCTTCGTAGCCTGGCTGTGCAGCCAATCCAAGGATCTTGCCATCACGTACTGCATCCATATTTGGTCGTGTCATGTCTGGACCAATCATGTTTACCTGACGTCCAGTTTCATCAACTGCGCCAGCCCAAGCAACTGGACCTGCACCGGTTGTTGAAATGGCTCCAGTTACATCTGGATTCGCGGTTAGCAGCGCAACAATCTTGGAGATTGATGATGGAAGGTCAAAGCCTTCCTCAACAGCTGGAAGTACCTTGATGTCTGGATATAGCTCGTTCATTTTCGCGGTGAACGCTGCAGCTACTCCGTCTTCTACTGCATTGAAACCACCTTGAGTAATTGCGGCAGTTCCAGTACCACCCATCTTCTCACCGATAACTTCGGCTGCTGCTGCACCCCATTCAGCTGGGCTGAATGCGGCATACGCGATAACACCTGGGTATTCACCCTCTGCAGCCTGAACGTGTCCAATCACTGCAGGAATACCAGCGTCACCAAAACGCTTAATTAAATCCTTTTGTGATGGATCGACGAAGCCCAAGACTAGGCCGTCAGTTCCGGTTGCCAGAATGCCTTCGCCAAGTGCAATTGCCTTAGTCCAGTCAGCTTCATCTGGCGATGCAATTGTTGCTTCGGCAAAACCAAGGGCATTAGCTTGATCTAAAAAGCCCTGCTGCCATAGTCGCAGCGTTGGGTGTCCCTTCAAAACAGACAAGAAGTGAATCTTCTTTTCGCTCAAATCACAAGGTGGCTCTGATAGTGGGGTGTAAACAGCAGCTGCTGCGGTCTCACCAGCATCTTCTGTTGATCCAGTATCAGTTGCTTCCTCGGAGCTGCTTGAGCAAGCTGCAACTATTAGCAAAGATGCACACATCAAAGCGAATAGTTTCCCCCAAGACTTAACGCTTTTTGTTTCTTGAACCATCCGTATCTCTCCCTTTTGGTATCTGACGATCTAGACCGGATGCTTATCGCAAACCAGATCTGA
>WLEH01000058.1 GCA_009704345.1 Actinomycetota bacterium
GCACCCTACCCCAGCCTCGTCCTCGGCTCCGTGCTTTCCCCTCTAAACCTCCCATTCATCAATGTCCGTATCAAAGAGCACGATAATACCCAGCGGGGCTCCAGCCAGCAACTCAACACCGTCTTCTCCACCCTCCGCTACGATAAAGAGTGGACTACTGATAGCAATATCCCGGAATACTATACACCCACCAATACCTCCGTCGGGTACTACAAGAAACGAAAGGGATATATTCTTTTCCGACCCAGCGCGGAAGTCGCAGCTAAAGACTACCGACCCACTCCTATTGCCAACATCAAACAGATGAGTATCACCATCGAACGACCCGATGGTACACCCCTCAGTACCTCCCGCGACTCTTATCTCATCAGCAATCTCTATACCGGGAATAACTTCGCCGCACCGTTCAACTCCGCCCAGTATCTCTTTATAAAAACGGAGCAGTGGTTCCCATTCAATAAATTCGAGGTGGGCGACTATCTAGTGGCTCGCGATTTTATCGCCACCGGTATCACCACCGAACTCCAGGAATACATCAATAGACCCAATGGACATATCATCGTTGATATCGGACGAGATCCTGATACTGGTGCGGGCACTTATGTCCGCGGACCCAATAGTTATGGATATGCGAATCTGATCATCATTAATACGAAATACAGCGAGGAACTACTGGAGACTGGAGCAGCTACTCCGTATGTCGATTTCGGTACTCTTAACGTCGCCGCCACTTCCGGTGCGTGTATCAATCGCAGCCTCCAGGTCCAGCTGGCATTCCGTATCACTTCTAGAGAATATGATATCAAGAATGAATTGAGGAGCCAGGACGTATAAACCTTTACTCGCAGATATATGTTAGAAATCCATATGATATTATCATAATCTGTATGATAATATCATAATATGTATGATAATATCATGAGCATGATGTGATTTATCGATCAGTGGTATCATCGCGACATCCATGGCGGCATCCATGGCGGCATCCATCGCGACATCCATCGCGATATCCATCGCGATCATCATCCATGATCTCAATCTTAGAATAGAAGATCTCGAAATCATCATCTAGTTCACCGGCAATATGCGCACGATACGCCGCATATCCCAAACTAGATAACAACAGGATCAACCCGCTATTGAAACTAGAACACGGTCGATATGTCTGATCAATAAATCGCGACACCGTATACGCACCAGTAGTAGTAATCACAGTATCTATAATGGATCGAAGGAAGGATCCATCGCGATCTCGAGCGGCATATCTATAGAAAATACCGGCGAATACCGCGGATATTGTAGATTCGTTTATAACTGGAATCGACATTATTCGTTATTCTAGAACGGCGACTTTAACTAGATCTCCACACACACTATAAAATTGATTATATTCATTTTAATAGTAGATTAATTTGTTCTTATCATTGATCACCTGCCCTTCCTGCGAATATGACTACCAAGGCTCTCCGATTTACTTCCGACAGTCTCCCTCTTTGTTTAGAGGATGGTTGCTCTAAGATAGCCCACTATTCCCACGAAAGTCTATTTGGAGGTAAAGTGGCTACCCGCTGTCATATCCACAAACTTCGCGGCTCGAATTTCGTAAATCAATACCGAACACACTGTTGGGTCCCCCACTGTAAGTTGACACCGTCAAACACCAGCATGTTCTCCTGCGAATATCATCATCCATCCAGAATCGCTCGGGCATCCGATTGTAGAAGATGCTCATATAGCGGCAAACTCTGCGCCATCCATCGCGATATCATCGAGAATCCCCCCACCATCTACCGATGTTCCATCGAAAACTGCGGGAAAATCGGGAAATTCTCCTTAGATGAAGATCATTCCCGGGCATACTGCTATGCCCACCGCAAGAAAAACTCCAAAACTGTGAGCGCGAATCTGGTGTGTATGTTCGAAGACTGCGATAAATGCCCCAACTTTATCCTAATCGGAACCAATCTCGGCGTCTGTAAAGAACATGTATCCTACGCATATCTTCCACTTCAACCTATAGAGATAAAGCTGGATGATGTGATACCGCCCGTGAAAGTAACCGATATTCAACCTCTTGTTGAACCGATCAAACGACCTCCTCCCACAAAACGCCCGAGATCTCCACTATTACCGGGGTCACCCACAGTATCTCCTGCGATTCCCCACGCGATATCCTCCATACTAGATCGCGATAAGATAGATTGCGACAGGATAGATCGCGATACGATGAACTACAAGAAGATTCGCTATGAAGAAGTATACCCGTGGATTACATTTCCAACCGGATTCAGCCCAATGCTATGTACTATTCCACCGCCTCTTCTAATTCCACCTGATGATCTCTTGATATAGATCACCTACCACCTATGTGATATAGATTACCTACCACCTATGTGATATAGATCACCTACCACCTATGTGATATAGATTACCTACCACCTATGTGATATAGATCACCTACCACCTATGTGATATAGATCACCTACCACCTATGTGAGCACAATCTTCCCGAATTTCTCCATCTTATAATCCACCCGAATCTTAATCCAATCCGTGATTTTATTCGCGAATAACCCACCTCCCATCAAAAAATGCCCGATTACATCCATTATTTCCTTCCGATTTTTTTCATATAAATACCGGAAGAGATCCAGATTCTCCGCATGATAGATGAAATATAGTAAATAGTAATCATATTCTGATAACCGCACCACACCTTTTTCCAGAAGATGAGCTACAATAAACCCACTATTATTATGAATCGCCTCCAGGCACAACCTATAGATACTCGTAATTTTATGAGCCCCCCGGAATGGCACCTTAAACATGATCGGAATCTCAACCAACTCCTCATTAGAAAAAAACGGTAACATTACATCCACCGCCCGGCATATATTCTCCTCATTCTCTATAACACCGGTAGACTGACAGATCGCTGAAATCATCTTGGCATCATTAATACTAGATTTATAGAGGATCCATTTAATAATCGGTAGAGCTCCATTCCGAATACTCTCCATCATATCCTGTAAATTCCATAGAAATGGAGTCGAGAGATCCGTGAACGCCATCAACTTTACCTTCTCCTCATAACGCTCCATATATTCCTCCCAACTACACTTCACCCACACCCCATCAACATAACTCGCGCGCGGAACACACCCCTTCACAGAATTAATCATGTCCACCCTCCCAATATTCAACGTATTATGATAATCTCGCGGGAATAACTCCGATACTACCTCCGCAATCTCCGGAGTCATATAGAAAAACTGACTATGATTAACTAACACGCCATGACTCGTAATATTCCGCAATATTCTCTGCATATTTGCATTCAATCCCAGCGCACCCACCACGGGGTTCACACTCCTATTAATCTCACCCAACAGTATTCCAGATAACCAGCGAACTAGATCCACACTCCCAGAAATACAAGCATTCTTCATCAATACATCACAATTATTGAAAAATTTACCGGCGAATCCATTTTCATACAACCACTCTAATGCCTCTCGATTCCCCGTGAAAGCAAGAAGTGGTATAGTAGATGACGTCACGTCGCTTATAGCCAGATATTTACAGTACACCTCCGAATAAATATATGTATTAATCATCGCAATACTACCAGAATCCAGGCTCTTCCGAATCTTAATACCGGGAATAGAGAGAATATCCACATCTATATCATCCATACGATATTCATCTATAATCTCACTAGCCACACTGAAATCTTTTTTAAAGAGAGCGGTGGCAAATCTATTTTTAATGGTATTGACCCTTATAGCATTCTCTAAATCACCGGTGCCATTCCATCCAATACCCACACCCAGATCCATTTCCCACATTACCTCTGAGAACATTTTATGTGGTGCGCAGTTTTCTCTCTATAAACTATAAATGATGATCCTGTTAGTGATCATATTAATAATTTTAGGACTCATATTTTGTTACAGAGCGCCGGAGGGATTCACCGGGTCCACGGTTTTCACACCTGTAACGCGACAAGAAGGGTTCGAACTGATTTCACAAGCCGGAACCCCCGATTATGTCCAGGGATCCAACTATGTCATCCTCAATAATACCCCGCAGGCGTCCCTCGATAATGTCGACGTATGGCTCAATAGCTCCACCACCGGCGTTTCCGATGGCTCCCTCAGTGTTCGCCCCGATCACGCCATCAACGTCGCGGACTCATCCATTATAGAAGATGCCAAAAAATGTGCGGCCATCAAAGCCTGTAGCACCCTAACCGGGGGCGATAAAGCGACATGTGGATACTGTGGCAGCACCAATACATACATGTATGGCGATAAATTCCGTGGCGCGATTTTCGATAGATGCGAAAAGGATTTCACCGTCGATCCCGAAGAATGTACCCGCATCCAAGAGCAAGATAAATGTAAGAAAATAATCAATCCTATGAACATCGAAGGCACCGGCTGCGGCTACTGCTTTGCCTCTAGAAAAGGAATCCCCGTTAATAGCCAAAAACAGCCGAAATACCCTGATTACGACAAATGTATTGGTAATCTCACCACTACTAAAGCCGAATCCGAGAAATTCCTCAAAGATTATCCGTGCTGGGTCATGACTCCCGGTGAGAAAGTGAGCAACGAATGTCTCCGCGATGTCTTCGTCAAGACCACCGGCACCCAGTGGGGCACCTTCCTCACCGATGGCACCGTCTATAGCATACGTGATAGTATCTCCACCACCGAAGACGGATACGAGAACAAGATCACCGACGCATACAAAGGATGGATGAACAAACTCAATGACGCCACTCTCACCGAGGCTGAACTCAAGAAATATTGGATGGGTATTCATGGACGCTGGGATCCCTGCGAGGTCTATAAACAGGGATCCAATATCGGCATCGGATGTGTCAATAAACTCTGGTCCGAAGTCGGATGTGACGCCGAGGGATCCAGAGCACCCGGACGCGACATGCAGACCTGGCTCTCCAACCCCAGCCCGCAGACTATAAGAAACCAGATGATGTCGATCAAGGCGGGTCTCCTGTCGACCAACCCACGCACCGCCCAGGATGCAATAATGCACTGCTATGGCGTCGAGGTTATGCTCCCCAAATCTTTCGTGGTTCACCTCGGAGGCGGCGGATTCACATATCAACTCTGTATGGATATCATCCAGAAAACGGGCGCCATGTTCGAATACATCGATCTTCTTACCTCCACGCAGCTCGACTATCTCGGCAAGAAAGACATCGCTTTCTGCGAGTGTAGCATCGTCAAAGACATGCAAATCGGCTACCCCAGCAAAACAGGTACATCCGCCGGCTGTGGCGCCGGTAAAGCCGGATTCGTCCCCTGTGGACCCATGGGACCATCCTCTGGAGCATACTTCGCCATACGCGCACCCACCGTGGAATACATCGCCAATACCATCAACACCACCATCGGACGCACAGTTCGTGTCAGTCTCATGGCCGAAAACATTCAACTCCCCAGCACCGGCGGTGGATCCCCCGCATATTATGTCCATATCAGCCACACTAGAGGTGAAACCGCCTACGATGAGATCCAGAATCTCCTCAGGAACAATAGCAAGCTCGGATCCATGTACTTCTTGACCACGGAGCAGGCCGCTAAACTCGCCGATGTGGGAGTGGAACTCTGCGGCATCACAGTGGAAGGTACCGCCGTTCAACCCAAACCGACCCCGGGCAAGACCTGCCGAGTATCGCGCAATAGCAAGAACCAGATCGTAGCCCCCGGCGCATTCATCTGTATAGAAACCGATAAGATTGGTCAAGCCCTCCAGGATCTCCAGTATAGCGGCTACAACTCTAAACTGGTCGCCGTCGATTTCCCTGTGGGCAATAATTCAAGACTTAGCAGGAAAGCCTATATCGCTAACGGCGAGTCCGTTCCACAGGGGCAACGCATGTATGGCGCCGATGGATCGTATATAGAGGTGACAATGGACGGGGATGTGATAGTTGCGAATTCAGCCGGTAAACAGGTGTGGTCCTCCGGTAGTAAACTGGGATCAGCCAATACTCTAAACATACAACTGACGAATAGCTTCTATCTCCGCGATAGTGTCACCGGTCGCACGTGGACATGGGGCGGATATCCCTCGGGAGTGGTGCCAGCGATAACACCCATTATAGTGAAGATCGCGAATGGCAAGATGAAGATGATTAGAGTGAGCGATGGAGCGGAGATGAAGTCCACGTAGAGCACTCTGGAGGATACATCGCGAATATATTTATAATCAATAATAAATGTGGTATATCATACTTATTATTGTGGTCCTATTGATAGCAGGGCTGGTTCTCTTTACAAAAACGGTGGAACCATCCGGGGCTCCCTCAAATGGATTCGGATTTAACATAGAAGGTTTCACCGAAAACCAGACGCAGGAAATCCATACACAAAACCCCGTGATATATACCGGTATACCCGATAATGTCCTCCAGGTTCCAGACGAATGGATCACACAGACCGTGAGTCAAGGTACCGCTAAAATAGCCGGCCGCCAAGATCCACTAGAAAATAGCCCACCTAACCCCGTTATTGCCGATATTCAAAAATGTAAAACTCTCAAAAAATGCGGTGATATCACCGGAACCTACTGTGGATACTGTAGCAGTACCCGCACATATATGTATGGTGATCAAGAAGGAGCAAGGTTTGATCAATGCGATGGTACTTTCAAACACACCGCAATGGGATGTCAAGAAATACAGGACCATGAACGCTGTAACGCCATCACCAATGGCGCCCTAATTGACACCACCGGCTGCGGCTGGTGCCTCGC
>WLEH01000059.1 GCA_009704345.1 Actinomycetota bacterium
ACTACTAATTCATTTAAACGCTCACCCAATAGGGTTTTTGGCTTGTGCATGCCAGGTGTATCAATAATCACCAATTGACCTGTAGCTTGATGAACAATGCCACGAATCAATCTTCGCGTAGTTTGTGGTCTATTAGAAACAATTGCAATCTTTTCGCCTACCAGCGCATTTGTTAGGGTCGATTTTCCAACATTGGGGCGCCCAACAAAGCTTACAAATCCAGATCGAAAAGTCACTTAGCTCCTAATTTTCCGGCACGGTTTTCAAGTTGCCCTAATCTTGATAATCCAGCAATCACTATTACTATTCCAATCCACTGCACCAAGCGCAAACTTTCGCCCACTAACGCTACCGCAAGCAAGGTTGCCACAACTGGTTCAAGCAGGGTAATGGTTGCCACCGTTGCTGCCGATAACGAAATTAACCCTTTTCCAAAGAAGAAATATGCTAACGCGGTGGGGATTAAACCTAGATAGAGTGCTAACCCAATTCCATTCATTTCAGTAAGCCAGTGCCACTGCCCAAATAGCAATATCACTGCTGCAATCGGAACTGCGCCACCAAATGCAACCGCTAATGCGGTGGTGGAATTAATTCCGGCGTTAACCATTGCTTTCGCATTCACCGTATAAAGCGCATAACCAGCGCCGGCTAATAGTGAAGAAATGACGCCTAGGCTCAAGTTAATCTTAAGCGTAAATCCAACTAATAATAACCAAATACCAACTGCAACAATTGTGAAAGTTATTACTTGATTCAATCTAATTCGTTCGTTGAGCATGAGATAAGAAAGTGCTGCGGTGAACAGCGGTGCACTTCCCAGCGCAACCACTGTGCCAACAGATACGCCGTTATTGGTAATTCCAACGAAGAAAGTAATTTGATATAGCAAGGTGCCAAGTGCAGCTAGCGCACCATTTTTGGTAAGCATCAACTTAAACACATTGCGCTCGCCCCAAAAGATAACCAATAGAACTAAAGCTACGCCACCAATTACTTGTCGCGCTGCACCCACAAAAAGTCCTGACACATCGACTTGCGCTAATTGCTGGGCCGTGCCAGTTGTGCCAAACAGCAAGCTCGCTAAAACTACAAAGCCAAATCCCGCCTTAGCGGAAATCGCTGAACTCATTGATCTTCAGCTGTCTCGGCTTCAACTGGAATCTCCCTCTCTGCCAATACAGTTGCAACTCGATTTCGCCTGCCCACACCGGATTCAGCGGTAAGACGCCAACCAGCAATAACAATTGCTGAACCTGGAATAGCTACGCGTTCTAACTTCAGCGCCATCAATCCTGCCACCGTATCAACTGCTTCTTCGTCGTCACTTGTTAACTTCAATTCAATCAAATTCGCAAAATCATCAATATTCATTCGAGATGACACCCGATAAGAGTCTTCACTTAACTGAACTACCTCAGGAGCATCGCTATCAAACTCATCAGAAATCTCACCCACGATTTCCTCAATGATGTCTTCAATCGTGATAATTCCAGCAGTGCCACCGTATTCGTCAACCGCTATCGCGAGGTGAACTCTTGCGCCTTGCATTTCTTTTAGTAATTCATCAACTAATTTGCTATCCGGAACAAAATATGGTGGTCGCATCAAGCTATCAACGCGCTCGGCATTCTCGGCATCGCGATGTTCAAACGTTCGTTTTATTAAGTCTTTTAGATAAACTACACCAACTACGTCGTCACCGTCTTCACCAATAACGGGAATACGGCTATAGCCGGAACGAAGCGCAAGTGAAACTGCTTGTCGCAGTGTCTTATCTTTTTCAATCCAAACCATTTCAGTGCGTGGCACCATGACTTCGCGAACATGTGTCTCACCCAAATCAAATACAGAATGAAGCATCTGGGCTTCATCATCTTCAATAACTTGATCAGCTTCTGCAATGTCAAGCAAATCGCGCAAGTGTGAGGTTGAGGCAAACGGCCCTTGTCGAAAACCCTTGCCTGGTGTGATTGCATTACCAATAAAAATTAAAACTGTTGTTAAAGGGGAAAAAATCTGTCCAAGCAACGCAATAGGCCGAGCCAGTAGCAGTGTAATTTTTTCAGCGTGCTGTCTGCCTAGCGTTGCAGGTGCTACACCAATAAAGATATAGCCCACGAACGTCAGCAAAATCACGACCCAAAAAACGCTGAATCCTCGCTGAGTTTCAACAACTAAAGTTTCAGTTGCCAGGATCGTCGCTAACACCGTAAGCGCTAACTGCACAAACACCAACGCGTTAACAGCTGGAGCTGGTTTCCTAATGATTTTTACCAACCGCATAGCTGACTTACTGCCGTTATCTGCCTTTTCTTCAATTAGCGTAATTGAGGTTGAGTCTATGGCAGTGCGAAGCATTGCTGCCATTCCAGCAAAAAATAGCGTGACAATTACCGTCAGAATTGAATACCAATTCATTAGCTAGCCACTCCCCAATCAGCCAAAATCTGATCCTGCAGTTCAAACATTCGTTTGTGCTCCTCTGGTTCAGCATGATCAAATCCCAGTAGATGTAAAAATCCGTGAACTAATAACAAGTTTATCTCGTCTCTAACTGACTTATTGGCCGATATTGCTTGCGTTTGAGCAATTTGTGGGCAAATCACTATGTCACCTAACAGTGCATCTGCAATCGCTTCTGAGCTATCCCCTGGACGTAATTCATCCATTGGAAAGCTGAGCACGTCAGTTGGTCCTGTTTCATCCATCCAGCGTTTATTCAATTCAGCAATTGAATATTCGTCAACAAAAATTACTGACAAATCAGCTTGCGGATGCACTTTCATTCGATTAATTGCAAAACTGGCCAAATTTGATATCTGGGAAACATCGATATCAAAATCTGTCTCGTTTAAAACCTCAACGGTCATTTTGAGTTTTAACCCTCGACTTCTTGGCTTGTTTTTCATCATATTTGCTATACGCATCAACAATCTTTGAAACTAATTTATGCCTAACAACGTCAGTTGAAGTTAAATTACAAAATGCCACATCTTCTACACCCTGCAAAATATCTTTCACCACCTGCAAGCCAGAACTATTGCCGCGGGGTAAATCAACCTGAGTCACATCACCGGTGATCACCATTGTTGAACCAAACCCAAGTCTGGTTAAGAACATTTTCATTTGCTCAGGTGTTGTATTTTGCGCTTCATCCAAAATAATAAATGCATCATTTAGGGTGCGGCCACGCATATATGCAAGTGGGGCAACTTCAATTGTTCCAGAAGTCATTAGTCTTGGAATTTTTTCCGGCTCAATCATGTCGTGCAATGCGTCATATAGCGGTCGTAGATAAGGATCTATTTTTTCTGAGAGCGTACCTGGCAAAAATCCAAGTCGCTCACCTGCTTCAACAGCAGGTCTTGTCAAAATGATGCGATTAATTCTTTTTTCCTGCAATGCTTGAACTGCTTTTGCCACCGCTAAATAAGTTTTACCAGTACCGGCCGGACCAATTCCAAAAACAATCGTATGCTGATCAATGGCATCGACATAGCGTTTTTGATTCAACGTTTTTGCTCTGATCGCTTTACCGCGAGTTGAAAGAATGTTCGCGGTTAGAACCTCGTGGGGTTTTAATTCCGATTTCTCTTGTAGCCAAGAAATGGAGCGCTCCACTGCCTCTGGTGATAAACCTTGCCCAGTGCGCAGCACTGTAAGCATTTCGCTAATTAGATTCTCTATCAAGGCAACTGAGTCTGCATCGCCAGTAACTGCGATCTCATTGCCACGTGCTGATATTTGAGTAGCCGGAAACTGCTTTTCGATAGTTTTGATCAACTCATCACCAGCGCCCAGCACTCCGATCATCGGAAACGCAGGGGGGATCACAATCACCGATTTAACGACAGCTACCGGTTCACTAACGCCCAGTTGGGCCTCCTTGTTGCTAGTGGCCAAGGATAGGGCCTAACCCGGCGGCCATTGCAAGGAACGTCCACCAAGCACGTGGGCATGAGCGTGAAACACGCTTTGGCCGGCATCGGCCCCAGTATTGAAAACTAATCGATAACCACCAGATAAATCGTGCTGCTTGGCAACCCTGGCTGCCAACTCCATCACCTGTTCAAGTTCATCTGGGTGCGCACTCAATTCAGTCACATCAGCAACATGCATTTTTGGAATTACCAGTACATGTACTGGCGCTTGCGGATTGATATCAGCAAACGCAATTGCGCCGTCATTCTCAGCAAGTTTTGTAACTGAAATCTCACCTGAGACAAACTTGCAAAACAAGCAATCGTTATTACTCATTGACCCCACCTTGCTGTTCGGGATAACACCGCAGCGGCAGCTGCAATGCCAGCATGCCTGCTTCGAAGGATTGATTCTCCCATACGCGCTTCAACTGCGCCAAGTTCTTTCAACTTTTCTCGTTCGCTATCAGTGATTGATCCTTCCGGCCCAATCACAATTAGCACATTTTGCGCAATCTGTGCTGGCACCGGCGGCGCAGACTCTTCATGAAAAACAATTATTTGATCGAATTTTCCCTGCAACGAATCAAGATTAGTTACAAGATCATTTACTCTTGGAAACCAAACTCGCCTAGCCTGAGCTGCTGCTACATCAGCAGTGATTTGCCATTTTGCAACAGCTGAAATCTGTTTTTTTGCATCCCACTGCGCCACCGAACGTTGAGCTTGCCACGGATAAATTTCATCAACGCCAACTTCTACCATTAACTCAACTGCTTCAACTGCTTTGTCGCCTTTTGGTAATGCCTGCAGCACCGAAATTGTTGGAGTTGGTTTGGGAACAAAATCATGATTGGAAAGAGCAAAATTAATTTCACTTTTTGAAACTAAATCAACAACCGTACCAACTGCCACATTGCCAACCCCATCAGTGAATTTAACTTGCTCCCCAACGCGCAAGCGAAGGGCAGAAGCGGCATGCTTGCCAGCATCGCCGGTGAGGGTGAGTGTTTGAGATGGAATTTGCTCAACTCGAAATAAATGCAGCATTACTTGCCGAAAACATCTTTCAATTTAGCAAAGAAGCCATCGTTTTGTAATTCCGAAGTAATTGTTGCAGTTGGCTCTTCTTCACCTCGCAATGCGGCTAACTCTGCTAAAAGTTTCTTCTGCTTAGCATCTACTTCAGTTGGCACCTCAACCATGACATGCACCAATAAATCACCTCGACCACTGCCGCGCAGATGAGTTGCGCCTAGCGCTTTCACCGACAAAACCGTGCCCGGCTGAATTCCAGCTGGAACTTTCAAAGTTTTGTTGCCATCCAAGGTTGGAATGGATACGGAACAACCAAGCGTTGCTGCGGTGAATGGAATTGTAATTTGCAAATGTAAATCATCGCCCGATCGCTTCAGCGATGAATGCTCATTTACAACTATTTCAACATACAAATCACCGGCTGGTCCGCCCCAAGCGCCTACTTCACTTTGCCCGGCTAGTTTTAATCTCAAGCCAGTATCAACTCCGCCAGGCACTGCTACCTTGACCGTGCGGCGAGTTCGAACTCGGCCTTCACCCGAGCATTCGGTGCATGGATGTTCGATCACATTGCCAAAACCAGCGCATTGCGGACAGGCGCGAGTAGTTCTCACATCACCTAAAAACGATCGCTGCACTGAACTTACTTCGCCGCGTCCTTTACACATTCCGCATTGCACTAATTCAGATCCACTAGCCGACCCTGTCGCATCGCATGATTTACAAGCCACAGCCGTGTCAACTGTGATTTCTTTCTCAACCCCAAAAACGGCTTCGGATAAATCTATCCGCAGTCGAATGAGTGCATCTTGGCCACGTGTCATTCGAGCGCGCGGCCCGCGTTGATTTCCATTTCCGCCAAAAAATGCGTTGACGAAATCACCTAGATCAAACCCGTTAGCACCAAATCCGCCAAAATCTTCTGGTCCGCCACGATCATAAGCGGCGCGCTGCTTGTCATCGCTTAACACTTCATAGGCAGCGGTAACCTGCTTGAACCGTTCTTGCGCTTTTTCATCTGGATTAACATCAGGATGCAACTCGCGCGCTAATTTTCGATAAGCCTTCTTGATTTCATCAGCAGTTGCTGTCTTTTTGACACCAAGAACTTCATATAAATCAGTGGCCATTTGTTTTTACTTCCCCGCCAAGATAGAACCTACATAACTTGAAACTGCCAGTACTGCACCCATCGTGGTTGGGTAATCCATATGAGTTGGACCTACAACGCCTAATCGAGCAACTGTGTGATCGCCAATTTGATAACCGCTAGTAACAACTGCTGCTGATTCCAGTCCAGTTGGATTCTCAATCCCAATCTTTACTGAGATATCTGGTGCAACTGCTTCGCCAATAAGTCGCAGCAGCACAACTTGTTCTTCTAGTGCTTCAAGAACTGGTCGAATCATGCTTTGATAATCAGTGGCATAACGAGCCAAGTTAGCGGTACCGCCAATTACTACTCGCTCTTCCTCTTCCCGATCTGATAACTCAACTAAAACATCCATAATCAAATTTGCAAAATCTCTATCTCCATCTGGAAAGGCAGCGGCAATATTTTGGCGCTGCTTCTGAAAATCAGAGAGATAAACCCCAACAAGAGCTGCATTCAACTTGTGTCGAATCTCAGCAACTTCATTATCGGTAATCTCAGCTGGGCAATCTAAATAACGCTGCTCAACTCGACCTGCTTCAGTGACTAACACCAGCAAAATTTTTCGATCAGTTACCCGTACTAATTCAACATGCCGGATAGCAGTTTTACTTAACGAT